>NZ_QXQR01000001.1:0-234049 GCF_003660355.1 Helicobacter sp. L8 | reverse complement strand
GGGCTACTGGCGTTTTTAAAACCCTAGTATGCTCATAGTTATGCTCATAGTGGGGTGAAGATCGCTCGTAACGCTTCTTTGAAACGGCTGAATTGCTTTTCTTTGTAATAGTGCACGCTTTAGAGATAGGGGCGAGGATTTGTTCGCCTTTATCAAGAAAACACCAGACTCACACAGCAGACCATAGACAACCCAATGCTACAATTTCGCGCGCCTCAAACTTGCTTTCCTCCCATTTCACACCCGCCTTAGTGCCTACCTTGAACTCCACCCGCCTCCCCTCTTGATCCACCCAACACACATAATGCGCCACATTCCTACCCCTTGCAATATTGAGTGTCCCCAAAGACCCCTGAGGATTTAAGTATATTAGAGTATGTGCGCGCCTTGTTGGTATGCACGAAAAGCCTAGAAAAAGGACTTAGTTTTTGCATCAAGCTACCCAAGTAGTTTTAACTCTTGTTTAACAAAAACGCCTTTTATTAATATCAATTTTGCCGAAAACAGAATGGATCTTTGTAGCGTTAGGCTGCATTATAAATTGCGCCTTTTTCAAGAGAAAATCCAGGGGAGTGTGTTTTTATGTGCGGATTGACAGGTTAATTTAATGCTGTGTTGGCAATGATTTTTACCTTGATCCGCCCTATCTCTTGAGCTGTGCGGGTTATAATGAAAATAGGGACTGGTTTTGGGCGATGAAAAGATTTGCTAGAGTTTTTGGCAATGCTGGGTGGACAAGGCATTTGCCTTACGCTCTCTAGTACAGTTTAACATAAGAGCGCAACGCACGGACTGCTTTTAGAGTGGTGTAGGGTCAGACAAATGATTGTGATTGAGTAAGCAACCCATTTTTTCATCCATTTACTTTGGAGTTGTGGATTAAAAGACGCAGATGTGTTGGTAATTTTCAGAGCTAATACTTAAAAACATTTTAAGGAGTTTTGTGCACTAAAACATTAAAAAACGATTCTTCTCTAGCTGTATTTGCACCCCCTTTAGTTACTACAGTAAACTTGTCAATCCCTATTCTCTGCTCGCTGATCAAAACATACATCTCTTTATAACTTTATCATGGAGATTATTCAATGACGCGCTTGGCTTTTTTAAATTCCTGAGACCACCGCTGGGTCATCCAATCACATCTCTTTTCCCTCAATTATTCTTTGCAGCCATCTAAGATAATTAATAAAAACTTAGGAAAGATATTCCTCAAAACGCTCAAAAAGCCCGAGGACACTACTAGAAGGCTTGCATATAGGCGATAGAATTGGGTATGATGCTTTGATGAATCTTGATTTATAAATCTATAAATCTATAAATCTTGTCTCTTAAAAATGCACAGATGCTTGAGATCAACTTCTAACAAATGCCCAAAAACCCAGAAGGGGAACAAATAGCGAATCTGTATAATCTATCCCAAACACGAGTTAGTTGAGGCGTTTTTGTTAGATAATGCAGCAACTCTTAACTTTTGAAATGTCCTAGAGCTTATTCCCCAACGAACAATCAAGCAATGAACTTTTAATCTGGACAAGATCATCTCCTGCTTTCATCGCCTTTTGCAACTGGAACAAAGTAGGACCACTAATCGCCACACCTTGGACATTTCTAAAGCTAAAGACTTTGCGATGCAATTTCAAAACAAATTTTTTCATTTTTATTATTCAAAATGAAGTGTTTGAAGCTTTGGTGATTCGTGGTGTATGCCTTTAAAGCGCGTTGCATGTTATACTCATAAGTGTTGAATCTTGCTAAGGAATCAAAGTGAATCTCTCTAAATCCCAGTTTGTGCGGGGTATGTAGTGCCCCAAAATGTTATGGTTAGAAAAGCACCATAAGGAAGTTTTCAGCAAACTAGATACGATCGAGCAGAGAAATTTAGAGTCGGGCAGGAAGTGGGTGCTTTAGCCTGTGGCTTGTTTCCAAATGGTAAGGAGATCGCCTACAGCGAAAACAATAAGCCACAGATGCTGGTCGATACAAAAGAACTCATAGGTGGGGGTGTGGATGTGATCTATGAAGCGACATTTGAGTATCAAGGGGTCTTGGCGAGAGTAGATATTCTAGAGATTGAGCGCGGAGTTAGGGGTGAAGTTAAGCATGTGCTTAACGAAGTGAAGAGCTCCACAAGCGCCTTTGAGGATAAAGTAAAGGGAAAACTCAAAGACGCGTGTTTGTGGGATTTAGCGATCCAATGCTATGTGCTTGCGGATTTGGGCTTTTTGGAATAAAGAGAGGGCTAAAGGATAGACAGAAAAGACCACCACAAACAAGCTAACCCCCCCATAAGTGAGTAGCGCACACGCCAAAATCACCCCCAAAATGGCGCGCTTTTGCCCTAGAGTTTGGGCGATGAGTTTAGCGATCGCGCTAGCCATACCGCTCATCTCCATCAGTTTTCCAAAGATCGCCCCGAGCATAAAAATAGGAAACCACACCTTAGCAAAGGCGCAAAACCCGCCCATATAGGTGTGCGTGTAAGTCTCTAGCCAGTCTAGCCCGCCACAAAGAGCCACCACCCCAGCGCCAATGGGCGCGACCCACACAATCGACCAGCCCCAATATGCCAAGAGCATCAACACCCCTAAGCCTAAGAGAATACCCAACATGCAAACCCTTACTGTGCGGTATAACCGCCATCAATGACTAAGGATTGCCCCGTGATACTCTTAGCCGCATCGCTGACTAGGAATAGAGCAAGTTTAGCGATGTCTGCAATGGGGATGAGGCGTTTTTGAGGGATGAGGGGGTAGAGGATTTTTTCTAGGGCTTCTTGGGCACTCATGTGGCGGGTTTTAGCCAAATCAGCGAGCTGATTGCGCACTAAGGGGGTATCCACATAGCCCGGGCAAATGGCATTGGCTGTGATGTTAAAAAGCGCGCCCTCGAGCGCGCAAACTTTAGTCAGTCCAATAAGTCCGTGTTTGGCACTGTTGTAAGCTGCCTTGCCAGCAAAGCCTATCAAACCATTAATAGATGCCATGTTAAGAATGCGTCCAAATTTTTGCGCCTTCATTAGGGGGAAGGCGCATTTAGTGAGCATAAAAGGTCCTACCAACTCCACTTGCAACATTTTATTAAACACGGCTGTAGGAAAATCCTCAAGCAAGGCGATATGCTGGAATCCGGCGTTATTGATGAGCACATCTACAGAGCCAAAAGCCTTTTGGGTTTGCGTGATGAGATTTTGGCATGCGCTCTCTTGTGCCACATCGCAGGGGATAAAGATCGCATTTTTAGAGGGCGTGCTAGTAGCCACTTGATTCAAAGCCTCTTGATTTAAATCCGAAAAAACCACCTTGTGTCCCTCTTGTAAAAAAGCTTGCGCGATACCAAGCCCAATCCCGCTAGCACTCCCGGTGATGAGCACGACCATAGTAACTCCCTAGTTTTTAATAGAATGCTAGCACCTTTTGCTAAGGCTTTAGCAATGGGGCGTAGTTTTGGGTCTTTAGGGCGTGCGCTGTTGCTTTTTCGCACAAGGGGGTTAAAGGGCACTTTTTTGGGCTATTGACTTGTTAAAAAATTCGTGCTAGAATGAGCGTTTTTGCGGGAATAGCTCAGTGGTAGAGCACGACCTTGCCAAGGTCGGGGCCGCGGGTTCGATCCCCGTTTCCCGCTCCAAATTTGTTTAAAGGGATGTTGGTGTTACGAATCGCTAGAATTGCTGGCGTGTGTGCGGGTGTGTACATTTTGATTAGCGGTTGCGCATCGCCTTTCCCTGTGGGCAGTCTTCTTACTGGTGTAAAATTACCCGTTTCAGGTAATGGAACGCCCGGTGCCAAGACAGGCGAGGCAAGTTGTAGCAGTTTTCTTGGTCTCTTTGCTTGGGGTGATTGCTCGGTAGAAAAAGCGGCTAAAGCGGGTGGCATTACAACCATTAAATCAGTGGATCGTAAGGTTTTCAATGTAATTGGACTTTATGGCCACTACACAACAATTGTCAAGGGCGATTAATAGCCCTTTAACGCCCTTGCAACGGCGTTTATGCGCCCAGGTGGTGGAATAGGTAGACACAAGGGACTTAAAATCCCTCGGTAGCAATACCGTGCCGGTTCAAGTCCGGCTTTGGGCACCATGGCGACATAGCCAAGTGGTAAGGCATGGGTCTGCAAAACCTTGATCCCCGGTTCGAGTCCGGGTGTCGCCTCCAATATGACTTACTTTTTAACGGGAGATGGCTGAGTGGTTGAAAGCGGCGGTCTTGAAAACCGTTGAGGGTCATACCTCCGGGGGTTCGAATCCCTCTCTCCCGGCCAGCATCTTCTATCATTCTTAAGGTTTTGATGGGGCATTCGATTTTAAGTTTATTAGTGCCTATAGGCGTGATCGCCATGGTGGTGTTGACTAAACGCGTGGCTCTCTCGCTTTTTAGCGGGATTGTCTTGGGGGCGTGGCTGGTGAGTGATAGCCTGTGGGGCACCTTAAGCGTCATTTATGCCAAATTGAGTGCGGTGTTTTACAGCAACACCCCCACTTTTAGCCTCAATACCAATAGTCTTTATATCTTTGCCTTTTTAGTGCTCTTGGGGGTGTTAACCCAAGTGATTAGCGCTTCTGGAGCTAGCGCGTCTTTTGTGCTCAAGGCGCGTCAATTTGTCAAAAGCGCGCGCCAGTGCGAATTTGTCGCCCTCTTTGCGGGGTTGGTGATTTTTTTAGACGACTATTTTAACGCCCTCATTGTAGGGCAGGTGAGTAAATCTCTCAATGACGCGCACCAAAGTAGCCGTGAAAGGCTAGCTTACATTATCGATTCCACTTGCGCGCCCGTGTGCATGCTCATGCCCATCTCTAGCTGGGGGGCTTATATTGTGGGGGTGATGCAAAACGAGGGGATTGAAGATAGTTTTGCGCTTTTGCTTGCTAGTATCACTAGCAATTATTACGCGTGGTTTGCGCTTATCGCGGTGTTTTTGACGATTTTATGGCAGATCAATTTGCCCGCTATGGTGCGCTACAGAAATGTAGGGGTGCAAGATTTAAGCCCTATTGCAAATCTCCAAAGCCCCAAAGCCCCCGTTTGGCTCTTGTTGAGCAGTGTGGGAATCTTGATTCTTAGCACCTGCGCGTTGATCTTTTATACGGGCTATACCAACGCCCCAAGTGGCGATCTCTTGGACTTGCTTAAAAACACCCAAACTAGCTTTTCTCTCTTTATAGGGGGGTTGATTTCTCTGGGCACCACCTTGATTCTAGCAAGGAAGTATGTGGGCGCACTAATCCCCCTTGTGGTGCAAGGTTTTAAGAGCATGCAAGGCGCGATCTTGGTGCTGATTTTAGCATGGGCAATTGGGTCCCTGATTCGCGATGACTTGCAAACGGGGGTGTATCTAGCTAGTCTTGTGGGGCATTTTCAAGGGGTGGGAGAGTGGCTGGGGGTGGTGTTGTTTGTGATCTCGGGTTTTATCGCCTTTAGCACAGGCACTAGCTGGGGCGCGTTTGCGATCATGTTGCCCATTGGGGTTAGCATGAGCGCGGGGCTGGGGGGGGATTTGGTGTTGGTGATCGCGGCTATTCTCTCAGGGGCTGTTTATGGGGATCATGCCTCGCCCATTTCAGACACCACAATTCTCTCTGCCACAGGGGCGGGTTGTTCTGTGCAAAGCCATTTTTTAACCCAATTACCCTACGCGAGCTTGAGCGCGCTATGCGCCCTAGTGGCTTTTTTAGTGGCTAGTTTGAGTCTGTCTAAAATGTTGGGCTTTTTAGTAGGGTTGGGTTTGTTACTAGGTTTATTTTTCTTACTCAAACAAAGGCACTAGGCACTATCACTATTAGTAACACCGCCTTTCTTTTGGAGGTGATTAAAAATTTAGGATCAAAAGCATTAATGTTTAGAGATTAGAATCGGGGCACATTTTTTGAGGAGAAAACATGAGTGTTTATAAAGATAGCCGCCAGATTTTTAAGCCCCGCTATGAAAACTACATCGGGGGGGAATGGGTCAAGCCTGTGGAGGGGAAGTATAAAGCCAATAAGAGTTCTATCAATGGGGAGGTGCTGTGTGAAGTGCCCCTATCTAGCCCCCAAGACATTGATAAAGCCCTAGATAGCGCGCACAAAGCGAAGGACGCTTGGGGCAAAACCCCCATTGAGACGCGATCCCGCCTCTTGTTCCAAATTGCCGATCGCTTAGAAGCTAATCTAGAAAAGCTCGCCTATGCAGAAACTTGGGACAATGGCAAACCCATTCGCGAAACTCTAGCCGCAGATATTCCCCTAGCCATCGATCATTTCCGCTACTTTGCTAGCTGTATCCGTGCCCAAGAGGGGGGCATTAGCGACATTGAAGAGAATTTAGTCGCCTACCATTTCCACGAACCCTTAGGGGTGGTGGGGCAGATCATCCCCTGGAATTTTCCCATTTTGATGTGTGCATGGAAGCTCGCCCCGGCTTTGGCTGCAGGCAATGCGGTGGTGCTCAAGCCCGCATCCCCCACCCCGGCTAGCGCGCTAGTGCTGCTAGAGATCATCGGGGATCTCTTGCCCGCTGGGGTGGTGAATGTGGTCAATGGTAGCGGGGGACAAATTGGCAAACACCTAGCCACTAGCCCCAAGATCGCCAAAGTGGCTTTCACCGGATCCACCGCAGTGGGGCGACAAATCATGCAATTTGCTACAGAAAACATCATTCCTTGCACCTTAGAACTAGGGGGTAAGAGTCCTAATATTTTCTTCCCGGATATTTATGAGCATGAGGACGCGTTTTTAGATAAAGCTGTTGAGGGGCTAGTGCTTTTTGCACTTAATCAAGGCGAGGTGTGCACCTGCCCCTCGCGCGCTTTGGTTCATGAGAGTATTTATGAGGACTTTATAGGCAAGGTGTTAGAGAGGATCAAGGCGATCAAAACGGGTAACCCACTGGATTTAGAAACCATGATAGGCGCGCAGGTGGATGAAAACCAAGTCAACACCATTTTAAACTACATCCAATTAGCCCATCAAGAGGGGGCGCAGTGCCTTATTGGGGGGGCTAGAAACCACATCGCCGGTTTAGAAAAAGGGTGCTATATCCAGCCCACTATTTTTAAGGGGCATAATAAGATGCGTATCTTCCAAGAAGAAATCTTTGGTCCTGTGTTAGCCCTTACCACCTTTAAAGACGAGAAAGAGGCTCTAGAGATCGCCAATGACACCATGTTTGGGCTAGGAGCGGGGGTGTGGACGCGCGACATCAACCGGGCTTACCATTTCGGGCGCGCGATCAAGGCTGGGAGAGTGTGGACGAATTGCTACCACATGTATCCTGCCCATGCCGCCTTTGGGGGGTATAAGCAAAGTGGGATTGGGCGTGAGGGACATAAGATGATGTTAGAGCATTACCAACAAACTAAAAATATCTTGGTGAGCTATAGCCCGCACAAACTAGGATTCTTTTAATGTCTGAGCGCGTGGTAGCGACTAAGGCAGCGCTCTCTCTCATTGCAGAGCTCAAAATTGCCCACCCAGAGGGGTTTATTTTCTACCACTCTTGTGGGTGTTGTGATGGTAGTGTGGTCTATGCCTACGCTAAGGGGGATTTTAAGCTAGGGCAAAATGATGTGTGTCTAGGGGAGATAGAGGGGGTCGCCTTTTACATGCACCAAGAACAATACAACTACCAACAGCACACCCAACTCATCTTAGACATCCAACCCATAGAGGGGAGTGAATTCTCCCTAGCCTATGGGACGGGCAAGAGTTTTAGCCTCACAAGCCGTGTGTTTAGCCCCCAAGAGTTAGCGCAACTACAAGAGAGCTAAAAAGAGGCAATGAGTTGGGTATAAAGCGCGCTGCGATCTTGATAGCCACCCCCACAGTAGGTGGTGCTAGGGTTGCAATAGGCATTCAAGCCCGCTTGGTAGCCCTTGTTGGTATGGATTCCATAGTAGACTAAATCTAGCAAGCCCTTGAGATAGGGAGTGAATTGGTAGCTTAGCGAGAGGATCACGCGCCCCTCATAAGACACTGGCGCGCTAGACCACTGCCAAGTCATCCGCCATGCAAAAGCCTTTTTAAAATGCGTGCCCCCGTAAATGAGTGCCCCGGTTATTGCGTTGGCTTTAAGGGCGGTGCCTGCGTAACCAGCCCAAAGGCTATTACCATAGAGTTCTACACCAGCGGGGTTACCTGTGTTGCCCACCCACGCGTTGGCGTTGCTAAAATTCTTATAAAAAGTCCCCATGAGAAAGAACTGACCGATGTCAAAGCGTTGGCGGATAATGAGACTCTGCCCATTGGGCGTGGCCGGGTTGTCGTAGCGATAAATCGCCTTCCCTGCAGTGTTAAGCACCATCCAAGGGTAATAAAGGGGGAAAAACGCGCTAATCTGGGTGTTAGAACGCCACCCCTTGCCCTCAAAGTTAGGGTTGCTATCCCAACCTATCCTAAGACCCGGTGCGTTGAACATTTTGGGTGAAAAGTAAAAAAAGCCTTCGGCTAAAAAGTGGTGCTTCTGGTAGGTAAGCTGGATAGCATGCGTGCCGTAAGCGACTTTGTGCCCGCTGGGAGTGTAGCCCCCTTGGGCGTTTTTGTGGTAACCCCCACTATAAACCACCCTAGGGGCATACCAATCTCTTAACTGCACTCCGGTCGCATAAGCGCGTCCCCAAGAGCTAAACCACCACAAGCGCATGTGCTTAATCTGGGCGTAGACTTCAAACCCTTGGGTCTGTCCGCTTTTATAAGCAGCTTGGGAGAGATAACGCCCTGCTTTGATCCCAAAGTAATGTTTGTAATCGTATTCTAAGTAGGCATCGCTGAAGACATAGAAATGGCTGTATTGGCTAAGTTTGCGGTTTTTAGCCCACACATCATCGCTTTGCACGACATCGGCTGCTCCGCCCAAATACCCATCGTAATAGGCGAAGTTTTGGTAAACCACCGATCCTCCGTAAAATTTTTTTGTGCCATCGTAAAGCACTCCCCCCACCATGCCCCCGATGCGCCCATTTAGGCTATGCCCAGCTAGAGTTTTGGGCAGAAGGTTAAAAGCAAGGGAGAGATAGCCCGCGATTGTGGCGTATTGCTGCATGGGGTAAATCCCCTCGCTCTTTTCTACAGGGTGTTGGTTAAACCCGATCACAGAAGCTTGGTTGGCAAACCCTCCTAATTTATAATCAAAGGCGTGTAGAGAGGTTAATGCTAGGGGAGCGCAAAATAGCTTGAGTGTGTAAAGATAGCCAAAGAGGCTATCTCTCTTAGGCGCAAGCCCCATCAACCCCCCAAGGATTTTTTAATGTCAATGACATACCTAAAGGGCGCGTTGGAGTGAGTGAGATTGTAATAGGCTTGATCGATGTCCTTGCCCTCAATGAGCTGGACTTGGGGATAAATATTGTGTAGCACAGAAAAATCTAGCATTTCTTGGGTTTCCTTAATCCCCCCAATGAGCGAGCCATAGACTTTTCTATTACCCTGGTTGATCAATTCAATGGCACTAATGCTAGGCATCACTTCTTTAGGGGGTGCGCCCACAATGGCAAGCTCCCCATTGTAAGCGAGCAATTTAACATAGTCTAGAATCTTGTAGCTTGTGGGGATAGTGGAAATGATGAGGTCTAAACTCCAAGGCTTGGCATCCTTGGGACTGGTGTAGTAATATTTTGCACCCATGCTTAAGGCTTGTTCCCTCTTAGCCTCACTGCGCGCAAAGACGCTCACCTGCGCCCCCATCGCTAGGGCATATTTGAGAGCCATGTGCCCCAACCCTCCAAAACCCGCGATTCCCACCCTTGAGCCCTCTTTGACCTTAGAGAATTTTAAAGGAGAGTAGGTGGTGATCCCCGCACAAAAGAGCGGGGCGATCTTCTCTAAAGGCGCGTCATGGGGGATCTTAATGGCATAGTCTTCATCTAGCACGATTTTATCTGAATACCCGCCCATATGGGGTTGATTGTCATGGAAGTAGTCTAGGCAGTTGTAGGTGAAGACAACCTTGCCATTGGCACAGAGCTGCTCTTGATGGCTAGTGCACGCCTCGCACACCTTACAAGAATTCACAAAACACCCCACACCCACTTTGTCCCCCACCTTGAATTTAGAAACCTTAAAGCCCACTTCCTTCACCACGCCTGCAATCTCATGACCGGGGATCATAGGGTAGATCGCCTCTCCCCATTCGCCATAGGCAGAGTGGATGTCGCTATGGCAAATTCCACAAAAGGCGATCTCCACTAGAATATCCTTTGCGCCTAAAGGGTGGCGCGTGAAGTCAAGTCTCTCAAACTTGCCCTCTTTGGAGTGGATTGCAAAACCCCTAGCTGGAATGTGCGCCATGACAACCCTTCATCAAAAATTAAAGCGGTAGCCCACATATAGGCTATATTGTCTGCGGTAGGTGAAAGTCAAGGGACCATTGTGGAAATAATAGTCGTTGATGGTGGGAATCTTGACCCCAAAATCAAATTCTTGGTGCTTGGCGATGGTGGTGCGAAAACCCGCATTGAACAAGAATTGGAAGATGGCCGGATCAACATGCCCCTTGGTTTTCAAAAACGCCCTTGTGGTGTTCCCCCAAGAGTTACCCGCAATCGCCACCCCAAAGAAAAGCCCGAAAGTGGCACTATCTTTATTGATGATGTCATAAAGGGTATCAATACCGCCCCCATAGGTGAACATGTCGGTAAGATTAGCCACCGTGCTGTAAGAAGGATTGCTTGAAGTCCCAAGATTAGTCAACGCATTAGCCCCAAAGACCGCATGCCCATAGTCAAAGAAACCATAGTAGCGAAAGCCAAACCATTTTTTCTTGCCTAGAAAGTGCTTGTAACCCACACTGATCCCAAGCCCTTGCATAACAGCCGCATAAGTGTAATGACCGCTGGGAAACTTCGCGTAATTGAGTGGATCGCCGGGGGGAGGGTTTTTGATCATCTGCGCCACCTGCCCCACTTGGTAACTCGCGCCCACATACCACGCATTCCTCTCCGCACACAGGGGGACAGAAAGCGCGCCCAAAACAGCCACACCCTTGATGAAGTTAGAAAATGTCTTATTCATGCGTCCTCTTTACTGATATTGATGATGTCGTTTTATTCTAGCATATTTTTTTTAAATCTAGTTATGCGGGGCTTGTAAAACCTGCGCGATGAGCTCTAGGGGGTGTAGAAACTGCGTGGGTGCGTCTATCTGGTGCAAGGCGTTATTGAGTTGCACCCGGCAAGCTGAGCATTCCGCGCTCACCACTTGGGCTTTGGTGCTAGCGATGTCTTTAGCTTTAGGCAAACCCGCCTGCACGCTCAAAGCGTAGTGATCGCTTTGCATGCTCACCCCCCCAAAGCCACAGCAACGATCGCTCTCAGCCATCTCATTTAGACTAAAATTTGCCCCTAGTAGCGCGCGCGGCTCTTTATAAACTCCTAAGACTTTTTTGGCATGGCAGGGGTCGTGGTAGGTCAGAGTCAGAGGGTTTTTAGGGTAGGTTTTAAGCACTTCTAGGAGTGCGCTATTATGGGTTAAAAAGCTAGAGGCAAATTGTAATTTATCTGCCACCTTGTGCCATTTTTCTAGCCACTCTTGGCGCGCCTTAGAATCAGGAATGCTCTCAAAGACATGCGCATAATCTTTTTTAAGCATGCTAATACAAGTTGCCTCGGGGACTAAGATCGCCTCTGTGTGCGTGGTTAGCTCTGTGAGCAAATCTACATTTTTTTGAGCTAAAAAAAGGGCGGTGTGCATGTCCCCGGTGAAAAACGCGCTCGCGCCACAGCAAAATTGCTTAGGAATGTGCGCGCTGATATTGAGCTTGTCTAAGATGCTTAATAAGCTCTTACCCACGCTAGGGTAGTTGTAATTGCCCAAACAGCCAATGAAAATCCCTACACTTTGAGCGGGCATGTTTTCTAGGGGGGCTTTGGGGGGAATCACGCCCTGATGGGTGCGTAAAAAGCTAGTGCGTGCAAAGGGGAAAAGCGCGCGTTTGGCTAGGACTTTGGGTGCTAGGGATTGGAAACGCCATTGCAATTTATCCCCCACTTGCTTAAAGGCACAGGGCGCGCTCACGCTACAGAGTGAAAAGACAAAGTCCATCAAGCGGGGGTGTTTGAGCAGATAGAAGTAAAGTTTTTTATGCCAAGCGATCCCGTGTTTGCGCGCGCTCAAAACGCGCACTTTTTCAATCATGCTATCAATGGGTAAATGAAAAGGGCAGACCTGCACGCAGGTGGTGCAGAGAAAACAACTCTCAAAGATATGTTTTAGGGAGGTGTTGAGCTCTAAACTCTCTTGTTTGACAAGCGCGATGAGGTCTAAAAACCCGCGCGGGGAGGTGGTTTCGTCTTTATGGATACGATAAATGGTGCAACTAGGCACGCATTTACCACACTTCACACAAGCTTGCGTGGTGCGCTCTATGTCGCTATCTAACCACGCCTCTAATTTAGAGGGTTTTACTGAATTTTTGATCCCCATGGTGTTTGTCCAAATACGCATCAAAGACCATCGCGATATTGCGCACTAACATCGCCCCCGTAGGACTGGTTTTCAAGCCATGCGCGTCTACACTCACCAAACCCTCTTGCTCATAGGGTTTTAGTGCCTCTAAGGCTTGTTTAAAATGGGTTTTAAAATCAATGTTAAAGGCGCGCTCAATGACACCAAAATTTAGCTCTAAATTATTCATCAAATGCATGATCACCTCTTTTCTTAGACGATCTTCCTCGCTTAAGAGGATACCCCGCTCAACAGGCAAATGCCCCGCATCAAGCGCATTTTCATACGCCTTTAAATCCTTAAAATTCTGGGTGTAATAGTCCAATCCCTCTCCAATGCTCGTTACACCTACCCCAATGGTTTGGGAGAATTTTTTAGTGGTGTAGCCCTGAAAATTGCGCCTGAGCTGTTTGTTTTGCAGGGCTAAATAGAGTTCATTACCTTTTTTAGCAAAGTGATCCATGCCAATCATTTCATAACCATGTTGGGTTAAAAAGGCAATCAAGAATTGCAAAATCTCTAGCTTTTGGCTGGGGGTGGGCAGGGTGGTGGGGTCTATTTTCATGGTGTGTTTGATCCAGGGCACATGGGCGTAATTAAACACAGCTAGGCGATCGGGCTCTAGGCGCAGGGCTTGCTCTAGGGTGCTTTGAAAACTCTGCACACTTTGAAAAGGCAAGCCATAGATGAGATCAAAATTGATCGAGTTGATCCCAAACTCACGGGCTAGCTCCACTTTTTCACGCACCAGATCAAAGCTTTGCAAGCGGTTGATCGCTTGTTGCACCTCTAGCTCAAAATCCTGCACCCCAAAACTCAGGCGGTTAAAGCCATGTTCTTTGAGCACACGCATTTGCTCGCGATTAAAGTGGCGCGGATCGACCTCACAAGCCAACTCGGCATCGGGCGCAAAGTTAGTAAAAGTGGTTTCAATGCTCCCAATAATGCGTTCTAGTTGCGCCGCGCTAAAAAAAGTGGGCGTGCCCCCGCCAAAATGCAATTGCACCACCTCGCGCTCTATGTCCAAATGCTCTTTTAGAAGTGTGAGTTCTTTTTGTAGGTAGGAGATATAGCGTTCTTTTTTGCGCTCGCTACTGCTATAAATCACATTGCAGGCGCAAAAATAGCAAGGACTTTTGCAAAAGGGGAGGTGAAAATACAAAGAAAGGGGGGTTTGCTTAGGGGTGCGCGCTAAGGCTTGGATCAAATCGCGCTCTTGAAAACCCGCATGGAATTCTATTGCCGTGGGATAGCTGGTGTATCTAGGACCGGGTTTAGAGTGGTGGGCAAATTGCTGGAAGTCTAGAGCACTCAAAAGGGGATATTCTCCACATCTTCTAAATCTACAAAGCCATCTTTCTTAGACTCTAGAAACTCGGCTAGGTTGAAAAACAAATTAGGGTGTTGTCTTTTGAGTTGCTTGACAAAGTCCAATGAAGAGATTTTAGGCAAACTCCCATCGCTCCCGCGCATGCCCTCTAATTTTCTAAAAGCGACCGCCATCGCGTCCTTGAAATCTACAGGGGTGAGGGTTGCCATGTCGCGCTCCAACTCCACCATGATCTTTTCTTCATACGCCCTTTGGATCACCTGCACAATGTATTGCAACAAAATCTCGGGCACCACGACAAAGCGTTGATCCTGCTCATCTTGCACAAACCAAGCCTCTTTGGCATCAAGAGTGCCCTCCTTAGATTCTAAAAGCACTTGGTTGGGGGCTAGCCTTTTGGCTTGCACCTTGTTTTTACCCGATTCTAAGCTTTGATAAATTGCTTGCATGTCGCTAGGGCTCAACCTAGCTTGAGAAGTGTTATCCATATTTACCGCCTTTCGCCCCCATGTTAGCACAAAATCCCTAATAGCCATAGTGGCTTTTAATGTGATCCAAGCGCGCATGGGTATTGCTTAGCACAAAATCCCCCAAGATCAAAGCCAATAGAGCCGCACACACCACACTCCCCCGAATGGCAATGCATGGGTCATGCCTGCCCTTAAGGGTGATTTGCGTGCTTTCTCTCTGTATAGTGATACTCTCTTGGGGCAGGGCAATGCTAGAAGTGGGCTTGAAATGCACCCACACGATTAAATCCGACCCATTGCCAAAACCCCCCAACACCCCCCCGCAATGATTGCTTTTAAACCCATGCAAACCTAGCGCGTCATTGTAAGCACTCCCTTGCATGCTCGCAGCCTGTGGTGTGCCAATAAACACCCCCTTGACCCCATTGAGCCCCATCAAGTCATAGGCGATACGCGCGTCCAAGCGATCGCCAAATTCGCCCAAACCTAGCAAGGCACGCCCCTGCGCACGCACCAACACCACCCCCCCTAAACTATCCCCTGCTTTCTTTGCCTGCAAGATCGCCTCTTGTTGGGCTAGTTGGGCGTGTTTGTCTAGGCTAAAAATGGGGCTTTTTAGCGCGTGCTCAAAGTCTAACTCTTGAGCCTGCACACCCCCCACACTAAAAACCCCGCTCTCTATCTCTATGCCCACCTCCTTTAAAAGCAATTTAGCAATCGCCCCTGCACCCACTTTGATCACACTCTCCCTAGCTGAGCTACGCCCCCCACCCCTATGATCCCTAATGCCGTATTTGGCAAAGGTGGTAAAATCGGCATGTCCGGGGCGAAAGCTCTCTTTGAGATTGTCATAATCTTGGGAGCGCACATTTTTATTGCGCACTATGAGCCCAATGGGCGCGCCCGTGCTCACCCCCTCAAAAACCCCACTCACAATCTCAATTTTATCCTCTTCTTGGCGCGGGGTGGTGAAGGCATTCACGCTTTTACGCTTATTAACCTGCGCTTGGATAAATTCTAAATCTAGTTTGAGTCCAGCAGGCACGCCCTCCAACACGCCCCCCACCAAAGCCCCATGCGACTCCCCAAAGGTGCGTAGTATCAAGCTCACGCGCTCCCCTCCACACAGAGTTGCTCATAGGCGATTTGGGCACACAGTTGCTGGGCTTCTTTTTTGCTCTTAGCCGTGCAAGTGCCATAGAGTTTATCTAAGATAAAGATTTGCATTTCAAATTGTTTGGCGTGATCAGGACCGCTCTCGCTTTTGAGCGTATAAGTGGGCACGACTTTAAAGCGCGCTTGGGTGAGCTCCTGCAACGCGCTTTTATAGTCCATAAAGGTGCTTTGCAAAGAGAGATCGGGGTAAATCTTGTCTAAAAAATGACTCATCAAGGTTTTAACCGGCTCTAACCCGCTTTCTAAATAGATTGCCCCCATTAAAGCCTCAAAGGCATTAGCCAAGATCGAGGGTTTGGTATGCCCGTGGTTATTAGCCTCCGCTGGAGAGATCAAAATATGATCTTGCAAGCGCAACAAAGAGGCAAGTTTGAAAAACGCCTTTTCATTGACTAAGGCGGCGCGCATCTTAGAGAGATCGCCCTCTTGGAGCCCCTCAAAACGCGCAAATAAGATTTCTGCCACCACCAAATCCAACACCGCATCGCCCAAAAACTCTAGTCTCTCATTATTGACGCGTGCCTTTGTGCTCTTATGCGTGAGGGCTTGCTCTAAGAGTTGCGCGCTCTTAAAACGATAGCCCAGCAGTTCTTGTAGCCGATCTAACATGAAACTCCTTTATTTTGTGCTTGGTAAGCTAGGGCTTCTTGTTTGGCTAAAGCATCACAGCGTTCATTGTGCGCATGCCCGGCATGCCCTCTGATCCAATGGGGGGTGATGTGATGGGGGGTGGATAGCTCTAAAAATTCTTGCCAAAGATCGACATTTTTGACCTTAGCAAAGGCGCGCGCCTGCCAAGCTTTAAGCCATTTAGAAATCCCATCGCACACATAAGTCGAATCGCTATAAAGCGCGATCTTACAGGGTTCTTTCAGGGCTTTGAGCCCGGCATTGAGCGCGCTAAGTTCCATGCGGTTGTTAGTGGTGTGGGCGCGCCCCCGGTGATGATTTTTTCTTGATTTTGGTAGCGCAAAATCGCGCAGTAACCCCCCGCCCCCGGGTTACCCAAAGACGATCCATCGCAAAACATTTCAATGTGTTTCATCATGCCTCCTAGTTGAGATTGAGTTGTTGGCTGTAATGAGGAGCTTGGGTGTTGAGATTCAACACGACTTGTTTCACCCCCAGCGCGCCACAGACCACGCAACGATGACTCTCAAAGGGGGAGAGATTCTTGCAGGCTCCGCATTGGTAGCTAAAGCTCAGATCAAGGGGGTATTTGTCCTTGAAGGTGTGAAACGCCTCTAATTGCCAATGCATGCACTCTCCCTCTATAAAGCCCTTAGCCACAAAGATTTCGCGCACGGGGGGGTGCAGTTGGGATAGCAGGGGCTGGATTTCTTCTAGGGGTAAATCCCAAAGCAAATCCACATAGTCTATGCCTTGTTGCAAACCGGGCAATTCTTGCAAAAATAACGCCCTGTGGTAAGCCTTGCAATGTCTAAGGGCGCATTTGTAAAGGCTGGGGTGTTTGTGCCCTAGGGCTAAAATGCGCGCGCTGCGATCTTGCAAGCTCAAGTCTTCTTGGATCAACACCTGCATTTGCAAGTAATGGTAGGTTTCTAATAATCCCTGGGCTTCTAGCGCGTCCAAACATTCTAACACCTCTAGGGCTTTTTGGGGGGCGCACAGCATTTCATACACGCGCACCATCTCTTTGAGCGCGTCAATATTTCTAGGCTCGATACGCAACACCTCCACCAAAATATCATGCGCCTTTTGCATATAACCCATAGCGATGTAAGTTTGGGCTAAATGCTTTAAAAGCGTGATGCGATCTTTGGGGTACTTGGAGAGCAGGCGCAAATAGATCGTGATGGCTTGTTCTGCGCTCCCATGGCTACTATAGTGCTTGGCTAAGAACAACCAAGTTTTAAGACCTAGCACTTCTGAAGCGCTCTCTTGTTCTTTATCTAGGAGTTGTTGCACCTCAAAGACTAAATCAATGGGAGCATAGGAGAGAGATAGGGCGTTGAGAGCCTTGAGATTCTTCTTGTGCTTGAGAAGGGAGCGGAAATGATCGATCAAAACCACCGCCCCGATCACCGCAATCAGCAACGCGATACTAAAGAGCGAATCCTTATAAACATAGGCTAACTGCTCCACGCAACCTACTGGCGCAAATACCTAATTTTTGCCTTGACCCGCAATTTTTCGTAATACTCGGCTAAGATTTTGTCCTGTTGCTCCTCAATGAGCTTGTTAGCGATGAAATTGCGCGCTTGGTTGAAAGACACTTCTTCTTTGCCTAATTTTTCCTTGATGTAAAAGGAAACAAAATTCCCCCCACCCGCGTTCAAGATCGGGGTGAAAGTGTGTTCTTTTGTGCTTAAAAACATTTGGGCGATCTGGGGGTTGAGAGTTTTGACATTGATCTTTTCTTCCACTTTGCTCACCCCCTCAATGGCTAAGTCCTTGTTTTCTAAAGCCTTTGTGAGTGTTTGGGTGTCTTTGGCGGTGTAGCGCACGGTTACAATCTCACTAGGCACGCTAAATTCGCTTTTGTGGGCGTTGTAATATTCGCGCATTTTGGTTTCATTGCGGGTATTGACATTGAAGAGCAAGATATTTCTAAGCAACTCTCTAGTTTCCAGCTGTTTTTTCAGCTGTTCTTTGTAGGTAACAGGGTTGATCCCCTCACTCACCAAGGTGCGCATGAAGTCGTTGACATTCATGCCATTGTGCTTGGCAATGTTTTCAATCTCGGCATCGATTTTATCGTCCTCAATGTCGATTTTAAGCCGCTTGATTTCTTGGGCTTGGATGCGTTGCAAGATCAGCGCGTTAATGGCTTGCTGGCGGCTAATGTGGTGTTCCTTTTCCTCTCTTTCAATTTGGTAAAGGGTGATGGGGGCGTTGTTGACCGTGATGGCGATCCCTCCCACAATGCCATCTTTGCGATCCTCCACAAAATCATCTGCTTGGGATTTGTTAGGAGGGGTTTTTTCTTTAGAGGAGAGCTCCTTGGGGGGCTTGGGGGTTTGGCTAATGGATTGGCGAATCTGTTCGTCTAGGTTTTTGGAGCTGTTTTTAGAACCAGATCCCTGCTCGCCACTCACCGATTCCACTTTAGAACCTGCTGCCTGCGCGCCCACGCATACAAGCGCGACTACCATCAGCACTAGGGGGGAAAAATGTATTTTCAACAAGCGTTTTCTCTATATGGACTTTCTAGCAGTGTAGTATAATAGCCCTAAGAATAAGATTAAGGAGTGGCATGGAGTGGTGGGTATGGGGGGTGGTGCTAGAGGGTGTGGGGTTGGGGGGCTTGTTTGGTGGGGGGTGCGCCTCAAAATGGCTTTGGCGCGCCAAGAGATTGAGAGTGCGCAAACAAAGACCTATTTGGAGCAAAAACTCCAAGATGAAGCCAAGAAATTACAAGCCTTCCAAGAACAAAGCAGGGAAATCCAAGAGATCAAGCACAATTTAGTGCTTGAGATCAAGCAAGCCAGCGCGCAATTATTCAGCGATCAGAGCCACCAATTCCAACAAGCCCAACAAGCGACTCTAGCCCCCTTGCAAGCTGAACTTAAAACCTGCCAAAACCTCATCACAACTCTTAAAGAAACCCAAATCCACCAACAAGGCTATTTTAAAAGCCAATTGGATCAACTCCAGCAATGCAACACCCACCTAGCCCAGCAAGCCCAAGACCTAGCCAAAGCCCTCAAGGGGGATCCTAAAAAACGCGGGGATTTTGGGGAAATGTTGCTAGAGAGTCTGTTAGAAAAGCATGGTTTCATCAAGGGGAAGCATTTTTTCGCCCAACAGAGTTTTAAGACACACACCACGCTACGCCCAGATATTGTCCTGCACCTGCCAGAAAACAGGAGTCTCATTATTGATTCTAAACTCAATCTCAACGCCTACATGGATTTGCAAAGCGCGCCCAATCCCAAAACTCTCAAGGCGCTCACAGAAGGGGTCTACAAACATATCCAAGAACTAGAAACAAAGCGCTACCACAATGAGATCGCCAATAGTGTGGATTTTACCATTATGTTCATCCCCCTAGAGGGGGTGTATTTACAAATGTTGGAATCAGAGGGGGTAAACCTCTTTGAAAAAGCCCGTTTAGCCCAAGTGATTTTAGCCAGTCCGGGAACCTTGATGGCGATCTTAATGCTGGTGCACCAACTGTGGAAACACTCCCAAATGGATCGAGATTACACGCGCTTGCAAAAACAACTTAGCACACTGGGGGCTAGACTAGAAGATTTGTGGGGGCAAGTGGGCGAATTAGGCAAGAGCATTAAAACTACCCAAGATCGTTACAACAAAGTCAGCCAAACCCTCAAAACCGGCAAGGACAGTGTGATAGAACGCGCACAACAATTAGGGGTCAACCATGTGTTTTAGTGCGCCTCAAAAGCGCTGAGGAGTTTTAAGCCCCTTGAAGCGTAGGGCGCGATCGAAACGGCGCAAGGACAAGCGTTCTTTAGAGCGAATCCCAAAAGAGATACAGCCCAAATACTCTAGGATTTGTCCTCTTGTTAGCCCACTCTGCTTTACGCGTTGCTGCAAAATATAGTGGGGAATTTTAGGCTTGGCGCGTTTGAAGGCGCGCGCTAGGGGGGCATAGATACCCACATAACGCCACCCACAACACAGCCGCCCAAAGACAAAGGGCAGACGCGTCTTGGTGTGCCATAGCGTGGCTAAATCCACAAAGTCCGCCTTAGGTTTTTCTTGGTAGTAAAAACACAAAGCCTTATCCCCGATTACAACCTGCCCCTTGAGCCCTAAAACTTGGCAGAGGGCATTAGAGGTCGCCGACTCGTGATCATTTTGGGGGGGCTGTTTGAGAGCTAGCACACTGCGCACCTGCTTAGAGGCGATGATCCCACAATCTAAGGCGTGCGGGGCGCGCAGGCTGGCAATAGAGGAGATAAACCCCGCATCGATGCGCCTGAAGAGAAAATCTGTATTGAGCCTAGCCGGGTAGGTTTTTTTGAGGTGCAAAAAAGTTTTAAACCCGGACAAGCGCAGGGGGTAGGCTTTGATAAACACATCAAAGGGCAATAAATTTAAATAATCGATCTTGCCAAAACGCATGCTAAACCTTTTTATGCCATTTTACCCCAAAAGCCCGCGCTTAAACTCTTCAATCTTCTTTGTATTCATAGATTATGGGCAAGGGATACCAATCTTTCACACCATCCCCGCAAGCCCCCTGCCCAAAAAAGATCTCTAGCCATTCTTGCTGTTCTCCATAATCTTTTAAAGCGGGGCAACTAGGCGCAACGACACAAACCTTATCTCCAAGATAAAAACCCTCATCCCCACAACCACCATACCCACCGCTACGCTCCAAGGCGTTATAAACGCTTTGAATCCACGCGATTTTGGCGCGGTTGTCCTTAAGACAGTTGGCTTTTTGGATCAGAGGTTGTATGTGGTAATTATCGTAAGTTGATTTGCCCAGTGTGGGCACGAGGTGGAGGGTTGCGTTTTTGAGCATTTGGGGCAAGTTCTTAACGATCTCTAGGCTACGCTTGTAGGCGCGCGTATCGCTGGATTTGTCGCCATCTGCGGTCGCTAAAATGATGTAGAGTTGCTTGGCATGAGGATTTTCAGAGCGTAAAGTGATGATGCTAGATTTAGGGATGCGATCAAAAAGGGTGTTGAAATCGTGGGTAAGATACCTCTCATTGGCACTTTTTGCCTCTTTAACACTCTGCTTTATGGCATCTTGCATGCCCTTAGAGCCAAAGGCGTGTTCAAGGCGGATAGCAAAGCTCAAGTCTTGATCTACAAGCCACGCGCTGTAAGTGAGGGTCGGTTGCCCATAAAAATTTTCAAGATGCGCTTGATCGTAATCTTTTACAAAAGCGATCTGAAAAGGGGTCCCAGGTAGGGGTTTTAAAGACAAAAGAGCCACATTGCCTTCGTACTTAAAGAGATGCGTGATTTTAGGGGGTGTGGCTTCTAGGGCGCGCGCCTCTTTTTGGCGCGCTTGGATGAAAGCTTTTTGCTTAGGCGTGGCGCGTTTTAAAAAATCCTTAGCCAAGGACACTTGGGTGTTGTCTTGGTTGAGCACCAATGCATGGGTTTTGACTCCCCTAGTGCTCATTTCTTGCAAGATGAGCACCCTAAGGTCCCCATTTAAGCTCGTGTTTTCTAAAAGCTTTAGGCGATTGACATTAAACCCTAAGCCCGCTAAGTGTTTCTTAAATGTGGCATCTTCAAGATCCACCCCCTTTATAAGACTCAAAGCAAAAATCAAAAGACACACTAAGCGCATAGAACTCCCTTTAGTGGATTTCATAAAATAAAGGCAAATAGGGACCAATACCCTCTAACAAGCCAAGTTCGGACGCTGCGTTTGCATTTTCTTGGATGCGATCTAAAAAGGGCTCTTTTAGCGGGTCTGTAGCGACATTTTGCAAGCCCGATCTTAAGAGCGTAAGTTTCTTTAGCGTGCTAGAAGTGCCATGTAAGCCCTTGAGATAGGCGGCTGCATCAAAGGAGTCGCTTTTATCCTCCTCGTCTGGAAACGCGCCCAAAAGCACCAGATACACCCGCGCGTTTTTAAGTTTATCTTCTAGCTTAGACACCAACTTTTCATCTAACCCCTCTTTCACAAGCAAGATAAACTCCTTAGAGGCGTGTTGGGATAGAGGCTCTAGAGTGATGACATTGTCATAGGGCAATGTCTTGATCAAGGTCTTAAAATCCTTGCTATGTTTGGTAAAAAAATTATGTTTGACAACTAAACGGCGCATTTCTCTAAGCAGCGCGTCATCCTCTTTATTAGGCAAAATAAAATCCTCGCCCACTTGCACCTTTAGGGGACTCTTAAGATCAGCCAACAACACTTGTTGGATTTTTGTGTTACGATCTTGCACTAAGAGGGCTTGAAAGGGGAGTGGGGCGTGCAAGCGCACTTGCTTTAAAATCTCAAATTGGGCGTTAAAATCTAGGGGTTCAGCCAAGAGGATTTGGCAGGCTAGGCAAGCTAGAGGGAGCATTTTAACTAGGTTAGGCATTATCTCATCCTTAGAGCCACTCTACAAGTGTTTCAAATTATTATATACTACAACAAACACCATTTCATTAAGGAGTTGTATGCAAACTTTTATCCAAGAATACCAAGCCGCCCTACAAGAAAGGGCACAAGAAAACATCCCCCCCCTGCCCTTAAACGCCAAACAAGTTGAGAGCGTGGTAGAAATTTTAATGCACTCTAAAAGTGGCGATGAATGCGCTTTTGCTAAGGATTTACTCATTCACAGAGTGAGCCCGGGCGTGGATGAGGGCGCGCAAGTCAAAGCCCAGTTTCTAGGCAAACTTGCGCTTAAAAAGTGTGAATGTGCGCACTTTAGCCCCCTAGAGGCGGTGAGGTATTTAGGCACTATGCTAGGAGGGTATAATGTCGCTCCCCTCATTGAGGCACTGCAAAGTGGCGATCAAGAAATTGCCAAAGAGGCTTGCCAAGCCTTAAAAACCACACTCTTAGTTTATAACGCCTTTGAGAGCATCGCTAATTTGAGCAAGACAAACGCACTGGCTAAAGAGGTGCTAGAGTCTTGGGCAAATGCAGAATGGTTTATTAACAAGCCCGCCCTGCCTGAAAAATTAGAGCTATGCGTGCTTAAAATTGATGGAGAAACTAATACGGACGACTTGAGCCCGGCTAGTGATGCCTTTACCCGTAGCGACATCCCCCTACACGCTAATGCCATGCTCAAAAACCGCATAGAAAATTACCAAGAACGCCTAAAAAACATTAAATCTAAGGGCGTGCCTGTGGTGTATGTGGGCGATGTGGTGGGCACGGGTAGCTCACGCAAAAGCGCGACCAACTCCATTATGTGGCACTTTGGGCAAGACATCCCCTATGTGCCCAATAAACGCAGTGGGGGCGTGGTGATCGGGGGGGTGATCGCGCCTATTTTCTTTGCGACATGTGAGGATAGCGGGGCGTTGCCTCTAGTGGCAGATGTCAAAGACTTACACGAGGGCGACATCATTGAGGTTTATCCTTACAAGGGTGAGATACACAAGCAAGGACAAGTGGTGAGCACCTTTAGCTTAGAGCCCACCACACTAGCGGATGAGTTTCGAGCAGGCGGGCGCATCGCTTTAATCATTGGGCGTGGTTTGACCAATAAGGCGCGTAAATTTTTAGGGCTAGAGCCCTCAGAAGTCTTTGCTAAACCCAAACAACCCACTGATAGCCACAAAGGCTACACTTTAGCGCAAAAAATGGTGGGGCGCGCTTGCGGGCTAAAAGGCGTGCGCCCGGGCACTTATTGTGAGCCTATCACCACCACCGTGGGCAGTCAAGACACCACCGGGGCGATGACAAGAGATGAGATCAAAGAGCTCGCTAGCTTGAGTTTTGAAGCCGATTTTGTCTTGCAATCCTTTTGCCACACCGCCGCCTATCCTAAACCCTCTGATGTGAGTTTGCAAGCCACTCTGCCTCAGTTTTTTACCAGTCGGGGCGGGGTGGCTCTCAAGCCTAAAGATGGGATTATCCACTCATGGCTAAATCGCATGGGACTTCCCGACACGCTAGGCACAGGCGGGGATAGCCACACGCGTTTTCCCATTGGCATTAGCTTTCCAGCTGGGAGTGGTTTAGTGGCTTTTGCAGCAGTTACGGGGACTATGCCCTTGAACATGCCCGAATCCGTGCTGGTGCGCTTTAAGGGGCAAATGCAGCCGGGGATCACTCTTAGGGATTTAGTCAATGCCATCCCCTATTATGCCATTAAACAGGGTTTGCTCACGGTGGAGAAAAAGGGCAAGAAAAATATTTTTAATGGGCGGATTTTAGAGATCGAGGGCTTGGGCGACATTAAGATCGAACAAGCCTTTGAGTTTAGCGATGCGAGTGCTGAGAGGAGTGCGGCTGCTTGCACGGTGCGCCTGAATAAAGAACCCATCATTGAGTATTTGAGCTCTAATATCCAGCTCATCGAGCAGATGATTGCTAGCGGGTATGAACACAAAGACACCTTAAAAAGACGCGCGCAAAAAATGCAGGCGTGGATTGATAACCCCGTGTTATTAGAACCCGATTCAGATGCAGAATATGCCGCGGTCATTGAGATCGATCTAGCTGAGATCAAAGAGCCCATTTTAGCCTGCCCCAATGATCCGGATGATGTCGCCACTCTAAGCGAGGTGTTGAGCAACCCCAAACGCCCCCAAAAGATTGATGAGGTTTTCATTGGCAGTTGCATGACCAATATTGGGCATTTTAGAGCCTTTGGGGAGATTGTCAAGGGAGCAGGGGCATCCCCTATTCGCCTTTGGATTGTGCCCCCCACTAAAATGGACGAGCAACAGCTCATTAAAGAGGGGTATTTTGCTTTATTTGGGGCTGCTGGGGCGCGCACAGAGGTGCCCGGATGCAGTTTGTGCATGGGCAATCAAGCACGCGTGCGCGATAATGCGGTGGTTTTCTCCACTTCTACGCGCAATTTTGATAACCGCATGGGCAAGGGCGCGCAGGTGTATTTGGGCAGTGCAGAATTGGGCGCGGTGTGTGCGCTTTTGGGTAAAATCCCCACCCCACAAGAGTATCTAGGTCTAGTGGCAGACAAACTAGAGGCGCGCAAAGCAGAAATCTATCGTTACATGAATTTTCACTTGATGGAGCATTTCGCGTTGTAGCTTGGTTTTGGAGGGGTAAAGGGTGTGATCGTGGATTTAGATTGGCAGTTTATGCGCCATGCTTTGGGGGCTTTTGGCTGGGGGCTTTGGCTCACCTTGTATATTTCGTTTGCCGGTATTGTGTGCGCGTTGGGGGTGGGCTTTGGGGTGGCTTTGGGGCTGTATTTTAAGGGATTTTATAGCCCTCTTTTAGCTTGCTATGTGCAAATCGCGCGCAACACGCCCCTGCTTATCCAGCTCTTTTTTCTTTATTATGGACTTAACCAAATTGGGTTGTCCTTGAGCGCAAAGGCGTGCGCGATTTTGGGTTTGGGTTTTTTGGGCGGGGGATATATGGCGCAGAGTTTTTTGCTCGGGCTTAAGGCTCTGCCTAAGGTGCAATTAGAATCCGCTCTTAGTTTGGGCTTAAGCCGTCTGCAGGCGTTAAGATATGTCTTATTCCCCCAAAGTTTAGCGATCTGCTTGCCCTCTTTGGGGGCTAATGTGATCTTTTTGCTTAAAGAGAGTTCAGTGGTGAGCGCGATCGCTTTGGTGGATGTGATGTTTGTGGCTAAAGATTTGATAGGGATTTATTATAAAACGAATGAGGCATTGGTGTTATTGGTGCTCTCTTATTTGGTGGTCTTGCTCCCTTTAAGTGGGCTATTTGTAGCCTTAGAGAAGTATTATAAGAGGCGTGTATGCTAGAGGGTTTGGGGGTTTTTGAGCTGGATAATTTGGCGCGCTTGGCTGAGGGTTTGTTTACAACCCTGCAGGTGGCTTTGATCTCCATTGTGATCGCTCTAATAGGCGGGGTGGGCTTGGGGGTGGTGATGGCTTTTGGGGGCAGAATCGCGCGCTTTGTGTGCCGGGTGTATTTGGAGAGTGTGCGCATTATTCCGCTTCTTGTGTGGCTCTTTTTAGTCTTTTTTGGATCGGCGACTGTATTTGGCTGGCACTTGCATGCGATCTTGGCGAGCATTATCGTCTTTGGGGTGTGGGGGGCAGCTGAGATGATGGATTTAACCCGGGGCGCGCTCACCTCCACTAACACGCACCAAATACAAAGCGCGCGCGCCTTGGGCTTGAGCGAAAGCCAAACCATTTGGCTAATTATCTTCCCCCAAGCCTTTTTAGCCCTCATGCCTGCTAGTATCAATTTGTTTAGCCGGATCATTAAAACCACCGCTTTAATGAGTCTCATCGGTGCGGTAGAATTGCTCAAAGTGGGGCAACAACTCATTGAGATCAATATTTTAAAAATCCCTAATGCGAGTTTCTATGTCTATGGCTTGATCTTTGCTCTTTACTTTATGCTTTGCTACCCCCTATCGTATTTGAGCCAATACCTAGAGAAAAAATACCAATATAATCGAGCTTAAATGGCAATTTTGCAAACCATCCAATTACAAAAACACTATGGCGATCATGTGGTGCTAAATGGGATTGATTTTGCCTTAGAAAAGGGGGAGGCGGTGGTGATTTTAGGACCTAGTGGGTGTGGCAAAAGCACATTTTTACGCTGTTTAAATGGACTAGAGGCAATTCAAGGCGGACAAATTCTCTTTAATAGCCAAGAGATCAGCGCGCCCAAGACTAATTGGAATGCTGTGCGCCAAAAGATCGGCATGGTGTTTCAAAATTACGAGTTATTCCCGCATTTAAGCGTGTTACAAAATATCTTACTAGCCCCTTTGAAGGTGCAAAAACGCGCCAAAGAGGAGGTACAAGAGCAAGCGATCGCGCTGTTAAAACGCGTGGGACTAGAACACAAGAAAAACGCTTATCCTAGAGAACTCAGCGGGGGGCAAAAGCAAAGAGTCGCCATTGTGCGCGCGCTGTGCATGCAACCTGAAGTGATGCTTTTTGATGAGGTTACCGCCAGCCTTGATCCAGAGATGGTTAAAGAAGTTTTAGAGGTGATTTTAGAGTTGGCTAAAGAGGGCATGAGCATGGTCATTGTAACCCATGAGATGAAGTTTGCTAGAAAAGTGGCGCACCGCATTGTGTTTTTTGATCAGGGAATGGTGGTGGAAGAAAATAGCCCGCAGGGCTTTTTTGAGAACCCCAAGTCTGAGCGTGCCCAGAAGTTTTTAGAAATTTTTAATTTTTTAGGGGATTGTTGAGTTTATTATGCTAGATAGGCTTCTTATTACATTTTAAGGAGTGCGCATGCGGGCATGGGCAAAGAGTTTAGGGGTGTTGTTAGCCCTCATGGGTTTGGTGTTGGTTGGGTGTTCTGATCACAAGGCACAAGCCAAAGAGGATAGCATCGCCCTGATTAAAAAACGCGGGGTGTTGAAAGTGGGGGTGTTTAGCGACAAACCCCCCTTTGGCTTTGTGGATAGCAAGGGGCAATTTCAAGGTTTTGATATTTACATCGCCAAACGCATGGCGAAGGATTTGCTAGGCGATGCTAAGAAAATAGAATTTGTCCCTGTGGAGGCGGCTGCACGGGTGGAGTTCTTGAAGTCTAATAAAGTGGATGTGATCATGGCAAATTTTACCAAGACTAAGGAGAGAGAGGCGGTGGTGGACTTTGCCAAACCCTACATGAAAGTGGCTTTGGGGGTGGTGTCTAAAGACGGGGCGATCAAAAGTGTAGACGATCTCAAGGGCAAAAACCTAATCGTTAACAAGGGCACTACGGCAGATTTTTACTTTTCCAAAAATTACCCTAGTATCTCCTTGCTCAAATACGACCAAAACACCGAAACTTTTTTGGCATTGAAAAACAACCGCGGGGCAGCCCTAGCCCATGACAACACGCTTTTATTTGCATGGGTGAAAAAGAATCCGGAGTTTAAGGTGGGGATTCCTAGTTTGGGGGATCAAGATGTGATCGCCCCAGCGGTCAAAAAGGGCAATAAGGCACTTTTAGAGTGGCTCAATAAAGAGATCGACACGCTCACACAAAGCGGGTTTATCAAAGAGGCTTATGACGCGACTCTCAAACCCGTTTATGGAGATGATCTAGACCCCAAAAGCGTGATTTTTTAATGATGTTGGCGCGCTTTACTCCCCCCCCCCCCCCCCCAGCGGGGGCGTTGCTTCCACGCTTTGCTGGTATTATTTTCTTTGTAATTGTAGCAAGGTTAATAGAGTTGTAATACAATGGGCGCAATTAAGGTGTATAGACCTTGAGCAATCCTATAATAATGGGAATTATATTTAAAGAAAGGAGTCTCGCATGTTTTTTGATAAGAAAAAGAAAGAGAAAGAGAAAGAGGAAATCTGTGTTGCCCTTGAAGAACACAGCGAGTTAAAAGCGATTCACAACGCGATTGATAAATCTGTTGCTATGGTGGAATTTGATTTGGATCGCAAGGTGATCACGGCTAATGAGAATTTCTTAAAATTAATGGACTATTCCTTAGAGGAAATCAAGGGCAAATCCCACGAGATATTTTGCGACCCCGCCTATGTCAATAGCCCTGAATACCGCAAGGATTGGGACACCCTGTTTTCAGGGCAACACAAATGCGGGATGTGCAAGCGTGTGGCTAAGGGGGGACGGGTCGTTTTCTTAGAGGCTAATTACACCCCCGTTAGAGATGCCCAAGGCAAATTGTGCAAGTTTTTCAAATTCGCTTCTGACATCACAGCAAGAATCTTAGAATACAACGATCTCAAGGCGGTTTATAACGCGGTGAATCGCTCCATGTTGATGGTGGAATTTGACACCCAAATCAATGTGATCAATGCCAATGAGAATTTTTTGAAATTGATGGGTTATACCCTCAATGAGATCAAGGGCAAATACCATGCCATGTTTTGCGATCCTGAATACACCAAAACTCCCACTTATAAGGAAAATCAAGACAAATTGCGCGCTGGGGAGTTTTTAGCCTCCACCTTCAAGCGCATCACTAAAAGCGGGCAAGTTGTGTATTTGGAGGGCACTTACAACCCCGTTTTTGACGATCAAGGCAAGGTGTATAAGATCATCAAAATCGCGCGCGATGTAACCAAAAAGGAGGACAACACGAAGGACAAGCTCGCCATGACCTTGGATCTCATCAAGGAAAACCAACGCCTCACCGATGAGGGGAGCACGATGGTAGAAAAGACAACCGCCAATATCCAAAGCGTGGCTGAAACCATGAAAAATAGCACCGATCTAGTCAACACTCTAAGCGCGCAATCAGAATCCATCTCCTCTATCACCCAGACCATTAAAGACATCGCCGATCAAACTAATTTGTTAGCCTTGAACGCTGCCATTGAAGCCGCCCGGGCGGGCGAGCATGGCAGAGGTTTTGCGGTGGTGGCTGATGAGGTGCGCAAACTTGCCGAGCGCACGGGCAAATCGGTAGCCGAAATTGGGGCGATTATTGGCTCTATTCGCGAGATCACTTCTCAAGTGGTGGGGCATATCACGGCAGGGATGGAAGCTTCAGATAAAACCGTGGAATTGTCCCAACAAAGCAAAACCTTGATGGATAAGATCAAAGAAGCCAGCGACAAAGTAGCCCAACGCATGGAGAATGTCAAGTGAGGGTGTTGGCTATCTTAGAAATTCAGGATCAAAGGAGTTTGGCATGAAAATTAAAGCGGTGGTGTTGGAGGGGGATTCTTTGGGGCGCACCAATAAGCTCGCCCCCCTAGAAGAGTTTGTGGATTTAATCTATTATCCTAACACGCCTAAGGAGTTGGTGCTAGAGCGTTGTCAGGATGCAGAGGTTATTATCATTAATAAAATTGTGATGGACGCGCCCACACTCCAAAGCCTGCCTAAGCTCAAACTCATTTGTATAACCGCCACAGGGACTAATGTCATCGATCACGCCTGCGCGCAAAAACTGGGTATCCAAATTAAAAATGTAGAGGGGTATGCCACCCATAGCGTAACCATGCACACCTTCGCGCTGGTTTTTACCTTTTTGTCTAACATGCCCTATTACGATCGCTATTGCAAGAGTGGGGAATATTGCACAAGCCAAGTTTTCACCCACTTTAACAAGGATTTATACGCCCTTGAAAACAAGCAATGGGGGATTGTGGGGCTGGGCAATATTGGCAAAAATGTCGCCCGTATTGCTAGCAGCTTTGGTGCGCATGTGAGTTACACCTCTACAAGTGGGCGCAACCACGATGACACCTACCCCCAAAAATCTTTAGATGCCCTGCTCAAAACCAGCGATGTGATCAGCATCCACGCCCCGCTCAACGATCGCACCTATAATCTCATCAACGCCTCTAATTTACCCCTCTTAAAAGAAAAGGCGATCTTGATCAATGTGGGGCGTGGGGGGATTGTCAATGAAAAAGAAGCCGCTAAGGCATTAGAAACACAGGATTTTTATTATGGCACCGATGTGTTTGAACAAGAACCCATGCACGCTAACCACCCCTTTTTAAACCCCAGTATCCAGCATAAACTCTTGCTCACCCCCCATATTGCTTGGGGCTATGGGGATAGCATTAAAAAGCTCATCGCCGCCACGATTGAAAATGTGAAAGCCTACCTCAAAACACGCGCTTGAGAATCCACACCAGCCATCTTAAAACTTCTGCGGTGTTGCTTGATAAGCCCGTACTTAGCTATAGCTAGGGCATGCGCGCGCGTGCCATAACCACAATGCCTAGCAAAACCATACTCAGGGTGCAGTTCATCTAAAGCTAACATCTCCTGATCCTTATGCGCCTTAGCCAAGATAGAAGCCATGGCAATTTGGGGGATTTTGTCATCGCCCTTGATAATGGCTTGAAAGCTCTTTAAATGCGCAAACTCCAGTTTAAAGCGTGTGTTCCCATCTAGGCGCACATGCTCAATAGCGGGCAATGCTAAAATAATCTCTGTGATCGCCTCTTGCATGCACCCACTCAAGCCTTTGTGATCGATCTCTAGCGCGTTTTTAGCCACCACCACGCTAGCGATACGCCTATCTTGGCTAATCTGTGTAGCAAATGCGAAGCGTTCAGCCCGGCTAAGTTGTTTGCTCTCTTTAAGCCCTAAGCGCACAAATGCATCGGCGACATCTTGATCGCAACCCACCCCGGCCACAAACAAAGATCCACACCAACACCCCCGCCCGGCTTCATCAATGCCCAAGATCCTATGAGTTTCAACCCCCACCCTGTCTCCAATGCACATAACTATCAAGTAAAAGAGTTCCTTCCAACACCGCGTATAGCATACACATGGCTAGCAACAAGAGATCATTCATCTTAAGACGCATGCCTAGTTTATAAAGCCTATTGAGGATATAGACAAAGAGACAAAAACTGGCAATATGCACAAAAGCCAATCCCTGCCAATAATAGGGAGGCAGTGCTACATCTGTGATGGCGTATCTAGGGAAGAAGTGATCGCCCACCAGCAACACAGTAGCATAACTGAAAAGAAACAAAAACAACAAGAGAAGATATAACCCAAATTTCAGAAGATACAAGCCGAATATTTTAAACCAGCGCATGGCAATCCCTTTAAAGTTTGCTTGGCATGCCCATCCCTAGCACATCCTATTACACAAATATCCCATACAAATAGTATTCCAATGCACCCAGCAAGCTAAAGCCACCAAGCGCACGCACCGCTTGTTTTTATCTTTAGCCGAGGATTTTATACCCTCCTAGAAGACTCTTAGCACCAAAGCCTAGAGGACAATCAGGTTAGCCTCCTGAAATAGAGCGCGGATAACCGCGCGGTTGTATTATAGGACTATAGATCTGTAGAAACGGTTAGTGTTGCATGGTTTTAATGGTGGAATTGGTGCAATGCAACCAGCGCGCTAAGGGAAATATTCAGCCCTTTTTAATGATGCAGTCTTTGTTACATCCCCCTCAAACTCTCCATATATAGCTTAGCAAATAAGCCCTTTTGGCTTAAGAGGGTGTTAAAATTGCCCTGTTGCACTAAGTGCCATTCTTCTAAAACAAGAATTTCATGGGCGTTTTTGGTGCTGGTGATGTGGTGGGTGATGAGAATCGCCATTTTGTCCTCTAGCATAGCAAAGATAGAATCTAAAAAGTCTTTTTGGGCGATGGGGTCAATCGCGCTAGAAAGTTCATCTAAAATAATACAAGAGTTGGGTTTTAAAAAGGCTCTTAGAGTAGCTAGGCTTTGTTTCTGCCCTCCTGAAAAATCCTGCCCATTGCATTGGCTACCCAAAATGTCTTTGCCAAATTGCGCTAAAAGTTGCCTAGCAGGTTTTAGGAGAGCTAAGGCGTGCTCTTGGCATGTTAGCTGGGCTGGGCTAGGCTGGGCTTGCATGAAAATGTTATTTTCAAGGCTATAGCCGGTATAAAAAGAAAAATCTTGAAAAATGGCGCTGAGCTGTTGGCGATAGCTTTTGAGGTCTAAATTTTTGAGAGAATATTGATGATTAATGATAATCTCCCCAGAGCTGGGCGTATAAAAACCCATTAACAATTTAATCAGAGTGCTTTTACCACTGGCGTTTTTGCCCACAATGGCGTAAATTTTAGACACGCTAAAAGTATAATTGATCTTGTGTAAGACTGGTTTAGGCTTATTAGGGTAAGAAAAGCACACATCTTTAAAGCAAATATGCGTGATCGCCTCCTTTAGAACCTGCTTTTTTTCTACCTGATTGTCTAAGAGTTTAAAGTAATTCTCAAAATAGGTGTTGATGACAAAAAACCACCGCCCAAAGAGAGCCAAGTCGTTGAGTTGTTGGTTAGCCATGTTAAAAGCCTGAATATACCCAACCACAGCCCCCACGCCCACGCCCTTAGCCAACCAAGGATCATCGCAAATAACAAGCCCGCATTACACAACGCCACCACAATATTTAAAAACAAGCTATTTTTAGCTCTAAAATCTGCCTTGAAAGCACCCACAAAATTAAACAAGAGATTATCTTTATTTTTCACGCTATCCAAGCTAGTTGTAGATAATTTTGTAAGGCTTCTTTTTGGGCTTGGAGGGCATCTAATTCTTGGCTGTGTTTCTTGGCGATGTAATTAGAGAGCAAAAGGCTAGGCACACTGGCTAGCAACATCACAAAGGGTAAATAAAGACTAATGGAGCTAATCACCACAAGTAGGGAGAATAAACCAATGAGGCGTTGTGAATTAAAAAATAAGTTATTGACATAGTTAAGTGGACGGATATGCAAGCCATTTTTAAGGGTGTTGATTTGCACACTGCGTTCTTTATCCTCTAAGAAATGCAGATCATGGGTTGTTTCTAATTTGTCTGCCAGCGTGCTTAAGATATGCATAGAAAAAGCCTCAGCGATCAAGGTTTGCCAATGGGCTAAAATTTGAGAGCCCAGTAGCGATCCAAATAACGCCAAAGCCCCTAGAGATAAAATGGTGAGCAGGGGTTTGTATTCTAGGTTGTGGTGTTGCAACGCCAACGCGATAAAGTTGATAAGCTTAATGGTGATGGCAACACTCAAGGAAGGGAGCACGCCCACTAACACAACCAAGGCACAAGCCATGCACATGTATTTAGGCGCGCTTACATAGAGCAGAGAAAACACCCTAAAGATATTACTATGGCGCATGCATGGATTCTAGCGCATTGGAACTTAGCGTAAAAACCCAAACTCCCGCACTTTGGGGGCGATCTCTAAAGCAAGAATCTCTAAACTCTCTTGCAACGCGCTATAAAGCTCTTTGTAATACGCATCTGTAGCTTTGCTTGGGGGGTTGAGTTTGCCTTTGGCATTGCGCCCAGCAAAAAACTCTTTGATGTCATAAAAACTTGCATTAGGCTTAGAGCCCTCTTGTGCGTGGTAATAGGCATAGAGCTTTTTGCCCGCTTGCAACACCACTTGAGCACTTTGGCTAAAAGTGGGGCAAACGCGCAAGCCTTGAGGGGCATTGTCTTTAAAAAGCCCTCTTGTGGGAGCAAAAGCTACGCCTTTGCCTGCCAAAAACTCTAGCAAGGTGTGGTGCGTGTAGCGCGCTTTAGGATTGACTTCACCCTCTTAAAGGGGATGAAATGATTAGCCCCCAGCGCGCAAGAAATGCGGTTTTGGGAGTGAAACAACATAAAGATTAAACAATCGCCTAAAAAGTCGCTATCTCTCTGCCAAGAGTCATCATAGGGTTCATAAAACTGATCGCGATCGTTAATCCATGTGGGTTTAATGCAATGTTGCACGCTGAAATACACACTTAAGGCATGTAGATTAGTGGCATTAATAAAGGGGGCGGGTGTGTTGCCCTTTGGGGGCATTGGATAGATGGATATAGCTTGTGTGTTGCACATCGCCCCTACCCTGCTCCACAAAACCCCAGTTAGGGCTACTTGTTTTGTATTGGAATACCCACTCATTAATACTGGCTACCCCCTCTAGGGCTCTAAACTCTTTGACCCCCAAAAAGTTAGCCTTAGAGTCATAGATGTCTAGGATGGTAGGTTGGCTAGGGGGCGCGCCCAAGTCCCACACCAAAAAGCCGATAGGAAAGCTCCCCTTGACATGATCAAAGCTGTTGCCCGGGCACATAAAGCCCCCCAAAAAGCGCGCCTTAAAATGCGCTCTAAAGGTTTTAAAATTAGAGGAGTTAAGGTATTTGAGTGTGGAGAAACTGGCTAAAATGGGACCTACGATTTTAAGCGGAGAAACGCGTAGCGTTTGCTCCCCTGAAAGGGGAGAGAAACCAGAAAAGGAGCCATCCATAAAACATGGCAGAGGCTCTGAGGGCGCATTATACATTGGGGTCTGCTTTTTGAAGGGGGATTAAACGCGCACAAAGGGGCGTTTGGGCGCGCCTGTGTAGGTGGAGGTAGGGCGGATGATGCGGTTGTGGGCGCGTTGTTCGAACGCATGCGCCATCCAGCCCACCGCCCTAGAGAACACGAAAAAGGGGGTGTAGTAGAGTCTCTCTAGGCGCAAATAGTGGTAAACTAGCCCTCCAAAAAAGTCAATATTATCCGGCAAGCCCTTTTCTTGCTTGACATGATCGCGGATAGCTAAAGCGATGTCAAAGAGTTTGGGATCGCCTAAGTGTTTGAGTTGTTGGGCTAGCTCAAAGCCTACCGCGCTTCTAGGATCGGCATGCTTGTAAATGCGATGCCCAAAACCCATGATCTTTTGCTTGCAGGCAAACAATCTATCCACCTCTTGCAAGGCTTCTTGCACGCTATTAAAACGCAAGATAAAAGCGATCGCCAATTCATTAGCCCCCCCATGTAAACGCCCCTTGAGAGTGCCAATACCCGTAACCACGCAAGAGTGCAGATCAGAGAGAGTGCTGGCGGTGATGCGGTTGGCGTAAGTGGAGGCGTTAAACTCGTGTTCGGCATACAAGGTTAACATCGAATCCATCGCCTTGATCTCAGATTCTAGGGGTTTTTGGGCGCGTAGGTGCTCTAAGATGTAATGCGCCATGCCCAAGTCAGAAGACAAACAAACCCGCTTGCCGTGTTTGTGGTAATGATGCCAGTAAAGGAGTATAGCAGGGAGCGCGCCTAGGATTTGCAGGGCGCATGGGTATTGGTTAGAGAAATCAGTTTGTTCTGGTTGCACGCAACCAAGCGCGACTATGCCCGCTTTGAGCACCTCCATAGGGTGGGTGCTAATGGGCAGAGCTTCTAAAACCTGTTTGACAACACAGGGGAGCTCCCTGTATTCTTGTAAGGCTTGTTTGAACTCTACAAGCGCGCGCTTGGTGGGCAAATCCCCCTTGAGTAACAAATAAGCCACTTCCTCAAACTCCGCTTTGTGCGCTAGCTCTTCAATGGGGTAGCCTCGGTAGCACAAACCCTCATGCGTGTTACAAATGGCTGAAGAGCCAGCCACCACACCTGCCAATCCTTCCATGGTTTACTCCTTAGTTTAAATGCCAGATTATAGCAAAGAAAGTCTATTAAGATTTAGACAAGAGGGAGTTGGACTCGTTGTGGCTAAATTCAGCTATAATACCCGAAATTTCTACAAAGAGGGCGCGTGAAAGAAAAAAATGTATTTGAAAAAATTGTCGCGGGGGAGTTGCCTTGCAAGAAGGTGTTAGAGAATCAAGATTTTCTAGCCTTTGAGGACATCAACCCTAAGGCTCCCGTGCATGTGCTAGTGATCCCCAAGGTGGGTGTGAAGGATTTCAACGCCATCACCCCAGAGCTCATGGCTAACATGAGCGCGTTTGTGTTGGAGGTCGTCCAAGTGTTGGGCATTCAAGAAAAGGGCTATCGCCTCATCACCAATGTTGGGAGCGATGGAGGGCAAGAAGTGCCCCATTTGCATTTCCACATTTTGGGGGGGGCTAAACTTACATGGTCCAAACTCCACTAAATGCTAAGGACACGCAACGCTTTTTAGCCCAGATGTTTGCGCCCTTACTCAAGGCGCATTCCAAACGCGAACAGCTTGCATGCGTGCGTGAGAGTCTCATCTTAAAAAAGGGGGTGCGTTACTTCGATTGGACGGCTTCTGGGTTGGCTAGTGCCTTGGTTGAAAAGCGCGTGCTGAAACTCCTGCCCTACTATGCCAACGCGCATTCAGAGTTTTCCAAACACGCCGCGCTCATGCAACAGGTGTATTTGGAGAGCAAGGCGCGCATTAAAAAAAGCCTGCGCTTGGGGGAGGATTTTGTCATTTTGAGCGCTAGCTTTGGGGCTAGCCATGCTATCAAACGCTTCCAGGAGATTTTAGGCATTTACATCCCCCCCAAGAGTCGCCAAACTATTGGGAAATTAGAAAACATCGCCTTACCTAAAGTCATCATCGGTCCCTATGAACACCATTCTAATGAAATTTCTTGGCGGGAGGGCTTGTGTGAGGTGGTGCGCTTGGAATTAGATTCTCAGGGGCTATTCTCTTTGGAGAATTTGCAGCAAGCCTTGCAAGAAGCCCAAAAAACCTCTAGTTCCCCCCCCTTGGTTTCTATAGGCGTGGCTTCTAATGTAACCGGAATGATTGTGCCCTACAAAGAGATCGCTAAACTCTGTGCGCGTTACAAGGCGCGCTTGGCTTTTGATGCGGCTGCCTTTGGTCCGCATGACAATTTGGAGTTAGCGGAGTTTGACGCGCTCTTTCTCTCAGCCCACAAGCTCTTAGGGGGGGTGGGGGCGTGTGGGATTTTGGGTTTAAAAAAACAGCTCATTGATAGCAGTTTACCCCCTAGTTTTAGCGGGGGAGGGGTGGTGAAGTATGTGAGTCGTAGCACGCAAGAGTATGTAGAAAGCCCAGATGTGCGCGAGGAAGTGGGCACTTATGGTTTAGTGCAACTCTTCAGGGCGGCTTTGGCTCTACAATTGCGCGATGAAATCGGCACGGGGACGATCAGGCGGCGCGAGAGTATGCTCTCTAAGGTTTTCATGCACGCCTTGTCTAAAATCCCAGCCGTGCAGATCTATGGTAACCCCCATGCGCCCCGTTTAGGCAATGTGGCTTTTAATGCCAGCGGGGTGTCTTGTTACACTTTGGCGCAATTTTTAAGCCACCGATTTGGCGTTGAAACTAGGGCGGGGTGTTCTTGCGCGGGTCCTTATGGGCATGATTTGCTCGACATGGAAGATAGTAGCTTTTGCACCTTGCAAGAAAAAGGGCTTAAACCCGGGTGGGTGCGCGTGAGTTTGCACTACAGCCACACCTTAGAGGATGTAGATTTTCTAGCCGATGCGATCAGCAAGGCGATCCAAACATTGCGTGGAGGTTGAGATGGACGAACAGGAAGCCACTTGGATAGCGTTAGAAGAGTTTTTAGAGGTGTCTAAATTGCCCAAAGAGAGAGTTCTAGCCCTCATTGCGGATAAGAGTATTCTAAGCAAACACGATGAAGAGCGTATTTGGGTGGATTTACACAGTGCCACGCAGGTGCTGGCTAAACGGGTGGTGGGTAAAAATGTCGTGAAAGCGGGCTACCCGGCCTTGCTGGAGAACATGGGGAGTAGCGCGCTCGATCCCGTCTTTGTGGAAAAAACCATCAACACGATTTTGAGTTTGCATGACAAGGTGATTGGGGCTAAAGATGAGGCGATTTACGCCTACAAAAATGAAAATGGCTTTTTGAAAGACGCGGTGATTGACATGCAAGAGGTCTATGAAGAGGACAAGCGCACCATTGAAGTGCTGCAAGATGAGCTCACCAAATTGCGCGAAGAGATCGAATTTATGAAACGCAAATACCGCTTGATGTGGGGTAAGGTTACGGATATGGGGAATGTCAAGTAGTTAGGGGATTTTATCTAAGAGCTGTTCGAGTTGGGAGTTGAGTCTGTTTAGCTGGGCGTTGAGCTTGGAGATGTCGCGCACCTTGGTTAAATAGGCTTTGAAAAGGTCCATGGGGGCGATCTCCTTGAGATGAAAAGTCTCTTTGAGCTCACTAGCGGTTTCCGGGCTAAAGCTAGAGTCTAAGGTGATCTTGTAGCGCCTTCCTCCAATGCTCACTTCAATGGTTTGGAAGGGGGGTGCATCGTTCATGTTTCAAACACTTTGACAATCTTGTCATACAGTTCTACAAGACGCTTATCCTTGTTGGCGATCTCTTCATATAGGGCGTTGATTTGGCGATCTTTTTCGTCATGCTGGGTGTTTAAAGCGGCGTTTTTGAGCTGTAGATCCTTGACCTCTTCTTCTAGGAGGGCTAATTTCACCAAGAGATCATCGAGTTTCTCATGGATTTGATCTAAAATATCCTGCCCCATTGGATTCCTTTATGCAAGCTAATAAGGGCGTATTATAGCAAAAACTGCGCTTTAATGCGGAGTGTGGGGGTGTTTAAGTCCGCTGGTATCATAGTGGGTGAAACCTTTTAGTCCATAGGCTTTTAGGGCATGCAAACGGCTTTTAAACGCGCGGCTAATAGAAGTGTGCGCCACACGCGCAAAGCAATGTTCATGGTAAATCTCTTGGCAGGCGATCGCGTTTTGCAAAAAAGCTAAAATCTTAGAAAAGCTCAATTGGTTGTAAAAGCTGGGTTGGTCTTCATAGTTATTGAGCGGATGGGCATAGAGCATGTCTAAATAGGCGTTGGGGTGGGTGTCTAGGTAGCGCACAAAGTCTAGGGTTTCTTTAAAGTCCTTAAAGTCGTGGGCATTGACAAAGCTTTTAGGGTTGAAATCCTTAGCCACCTCTGGGTTGCCCCAATAAATGGGGATGGTGTGGGCAAAGTAGGCATCTATAATCTTTTCTGTGGTGTAACCCAAGCCCTTTGTGTTTTCAAAGCACAAATTGAATTTGTAACGGCTAAGAAAATCCCATTTATTGGCTACGGGTTCTCCGGTGGTGTTAAACACCTTGCCCCCTCCAGCCACAGGGGCATAAGCACTCAATTCTTGGTAAAAATGGTTGCGCACAGGCGCATTAGAGTTAGAAGCCACAAAGCTTGCAAAAGCGCGTGCGTTAAAATCGCACTCCTGCCTAGCGCACAAGTCCAAATGCGGGTAATCTAGCCCAAAGGAGGGGGCAGGAGTTGGACTAGCCAGCCCAAAGGGGGAGTCTTGATACGCGCTAATTACATTGTAGAGTTTGAATAAGTGCAGGTAGTATAAAGGCACGCGCAAATAGCGTTCATGGAAGTGCAGGTGATCAAAGCCCATGCCAAAGTCGTAAATGTCAAAGTTGATTCGCTCATTTTCGCCCGTATAGCCCACGCGCTTTTGGGAAAAATCTAGGATTTTCTTGTGGTAACCCTCCAGCCTAAAAGACGCGCCAAAGGCTAGATCGCAAGGCTCAAAGGGGGAATTGTGGTAACTTAGCTCATAAGCAGAAGAGAGGATAAATTCAAAGCCATGCGCTCGAAACTCCGGACAGATAGAAAACCCCACCACTAGAGGGGGTTTGTGCGCGCATGGGGGTAAATGCATGGAGGCGATATAAGCCTCTAGCAGGGGCGCAAACATCAACTAGCCTGAAAGGCGTAGATTTGGTGGTTATACCCCTTAAAGAGTTTGCAACACAAGAAATGCAAGATCAGCGCGCCCAAAAAGGGCAAGAGCGCGTAAGCCACTAGCACGCGCACAAAGGGTTGATCTAAATGGTGCAATAGGGCTTCTTCATAGGCTTTAATAGGACCGATGAATCCCACAATACCAAAACCCGCGCTCTTGGCATCCCCTGTAACATGGAAAAAGTAGGCGATCAAGCCTCCCACCACTCCATTGGAGAGAATGCAGGCATACATGATCGGGGCTTTGAAGAGATTGGGGATCATCATTTTCATGCCCCCTAGCAGGAGTGCCACATTCACGCCCATCTTGTTTTTAGCCAGCAAAGAGCCTATGATGAGCACGGCGGTGGTGGAGGTTACGCCTAAATTGGCTGCCCCTGAAGCTAGACCGGTCAAGCCGATGATCAAACTCACCGCCACCGTGGAGATAGGCGAGATGATGATGATCGCATAGGAGATCGAGATGAGCACACTCATGGGCAAGGGGTGTAGCTGGGTGAAATACACAATCCCCTGCCCGATGTTCAAAGTTACGCTGGTGGTGTAGGGCAAGATGAGTAAACCCAAAGAACCACAGAGCGCAGAAACCACAATGGGCTGTAAAATGATGGTGAGTGATCCAAACCTATCGCCCAGCCATTGGGTTAACAAAACCGCTAGCGCGGCAATGAGAAGCACATTGAGTAAATCCCCAATCCCCACTAAGGCTAAACCATGCGCGCCGTGTTTGACTACCCCAGAGGCGATGAAAGTCGCCACGCCAATAATACTGGATTTCATAGGGTTAAAGTTGAAGGCAAGCCCCACAAGTACGCCTGTAATCAGCGAAACTAAAGCCTGCAAGATCACAAGCGCGTCTAAAAATAGCGCAATGGCGTGGATGTGGTTATAGGGCTTGAGTAGCCCTCCTAGGATCGCGTTGGGCGCTAGGGCGATCACCACGGCTAAAGCCATCCCGTATAAGAGCTTGAGTAAAAAATCCTTCACCAAATCTCCCTTGAAGTTAAGAGACTTTCAGCACCCAACCTTTAGGCGCGTCCACATCTCCAAATTGCATGCCCACCAGCATATCATAGAGTTTCTGGGTGGTGGGCCCGGCTTTCTCTTGGCTATAAAAGACATGCAGTTTGTCTTTATAAAAAATTCCCCCCACGGGCACAATCACCGCAGCGGTGCCACACACCCCCGCCTCGCTGTAATCTTCTAAAGAATCGATGAACACATCTCCCTCTAGCACTTCTAAACCTAGATATTCTTTGGCTAGGTGCACTAAGGACATACGCGTGATACTAGGCAGAATAGAGGGGGAAGCTGGGGTAACAAAAGCCCCACTCTTTTTAGAAATAGCAAAGAAATTTGCCGCGCCCACTTCTTCGATCTTGGTGTGGGTGGCTGGGTCTAAATAAACACAATCGCTAAAGCCCTGTTCTTTAGCCAGTTTAGCCGGAAGCAAGCTACCTGCGTAATTGCCTCCCACTTTAGCCGCCCCTGTGCCATTGGGTGCGGCGCGATCAAAGGCAGAAACCACAAAATTAGCCGGGCGCATGCCACCATGGAAATAAGGTCCCACAGGCGCGCAAAACACTACAAAGAGGTATTCCTTAGCCGGTTGCAAGCCCAAGCCCGCGCCCACGCCCAACACTAGGGGACGCACATACAAGGTCGCCCCAAAGCCATGGGGGGCTAGCCATTTTTCATTAGCCCTCACCACTTGGGTGCAAGCTTGCACGAACAAATCCACAGGCACGGGGGGCATCAGCAGGCGTTGGCAGGATTGTTGTAGCCGTTTAGCGTTCTCTTCAGGGCGGAATAGGTTGATCGAGCCGTCTTTACAGCGGTAGGCTTTTAGCCCCTCAAAACATTGTTGCCCGTAGTGTAGGGCTGGAGAGGCTTCATGCAAGACTAATTGGTTATTTTCTACCAAATTGCCCACACCCCATGCGCCATTCTTATAGTGGGCGATGAAACGAAAATCGGTCCTGACATATTCAAAGGCTAAATTAGCCCAGTCTAAATTAGACATAAAAAACTCCTTTTGGTGTAATAGAATATATAGAGTATGCAAAGAGTGTTCCGCCCAAACCGCGTTAACACAGCGTTAAAGTCAATAATACTATAATAGTGCGGTTTTTCACTTAGATTATACGCAAAGGGGATGCATGATTAAAACGCTTTTCTTAGCCACTCTCTTGGTGGCACAAATGTTTGCCACCACGCCCAAAGATACGATTGTGGTTGGCATTGAAAATGAAACCGCGCGCATCAACCCGCTGTTTGATGAGGATCATGACAGCGCGTTAGACTTTGTCTTCAGCGGTTTGACACGCTTTTCTCCGGACATGAAAATTGAACCAGATTTAGCCAAAAGCTGGACAGTGAGCAAGGACGGCTTGGTGTGGGTTTTTAATCTAAGACAAGATGTCAGCTGGCATGACGGGCAGAAATTCAGCGCGCAAGATGTGAAATTCACCATCGAACAGGCTCTTAATGAGAAACTCAACGCCCCTGCGCGCGCTAGCTTTGAGGAAGTCAAGAGCGTAGAGGTCCTAGGTCCCTACCAACTCAAGATCACCCTAAAATCCCCCTTCCCCCCCTTATTGGACGCTTTAAGCATAGGCGTGTTGCCCAAGCACCTCTTAGAGGGCAAGGATTTGAACACCGATGCCTACAACCAACACCCCATTGGCACAGGACCTTTTAAATTCGCCAAGTGGCAAAAGGGGAGTTATATCAGTTTTGTAGCCAATGAGCATTTTTATAGAGGAAGCCCCAAAGCCAAGAAGGTGATTTTAAAAATCGTGCCCGATTACAATGTGCGCACCTATGAGATCAAAAATGGCTCTTTAGATGTGGCGCTTGTAGAACCCAATCTGGTCAGGGCTTTAGAGCGCGATCCCCATATCAAGATCATGGACATGAAAAGCGCGGATTACCGGGCGTTGATGTTTAATTTCCATAACGATCTATTAAAGTCTTTGGCGGTGCGCCAAGCGATTAACTACGCCATCAATAGGGAACTTATCGCCCATAAGATTTTGCATGGTTATGGTTTTGCAGCCAATAACCCCATCCAAGCTAGCTGGGCTAATGACAAGAATGCCAAAAGTTACCCCTACAACCCCCAAAAGGCTAAGGAGATTTTGGGCAAAGCGGGCTGGAAACTCAAGGGGGGGGTGTTTTACAAAGATGGCAAGCCCTTAGAATTTGACATTTACGCCTTCAATAGCGATCCCTTGCGCGTTACCTTAGCTAATATTTTGCAAAGCGAATTAGCCAAAGTTGGGATCAAAGCCCATGCCATTGCCAAAAACCACGGGGCGTTTGAGATCAGCAAGGTGGATAGTTTCATCATCGGGTGGGGAAGTCCACTAGACCCTGATGTGCAAACTTACCGCGTTTTTAGCACTAAAATGGACGCGAGCGTCAATGAAAATGGCTGGAATTACAACCACTACAGCGACAAGGCGGTAGATGAAGCCCTGCTCAAGGCGCGCACCACAGATAAGATCGAACAGCGCAAATTGTGGTATGCCAAATTCATCCGCGCCTTGCATGAAGATCCTCCCTTTGCCTTTTTGGTGTATTTGCGCTACCCCCTAGCCTACCGCAGCAATATTACAGGCATCCAGTCCACGATTTTGGGACACCATGGGGCGCGCTTTACCTACAGCGTGCAAGAATGGAGTAAGCATTAGTGCTTGCTTTTATCGCTAAGAGGGTGCTAGGGGCGTTAGTGTTGCTATGCGTCTTTAGCTTTGTGATCTTTGTGGTGTTGCATTTTTCTAGTGGGAATGTGATCTCTGGAATTTATGGGGATAGTATCCAAGCCCTTAACCCGGCTATCAAAGCGCGCGTGATCGCCAATTTGGGTCTAGATCGCCCCTTGTTGGTGCGCTATTTCGAGTGGCTGGGGCGCGTCTTGCATGGGGATTTTGGTTTCAGCTTTGCAAGCGGGCAGAGTGTGGCGCAGATCATTCAAGAACGCCTGCCCTACACCTTGATTTTGGGTTTGAGCAGTTTTGTGTTGAGTTTTGTGCTAGCCCTTGTGTTAGGGGTGTTGAGCGCGTTATTTAAAGAGTCTTGGCTGGATAAGGTGGTGTTGTTGGGCAGTTTGGCTTTTTTTAGCATCCCTAATTTTTGGCTGGGCTTGGTGTTTATCATGTTTTTTAGCGTGATCTTGGGGATTTTTCCTAGCTCGGGGGTTTATGAGTTGGGGGGAGATGAGAGTTTGGGCGATTTAGCATGGCACATGGTCTTGCCCATCGCCGTGCTCACCCTCTCGCATCTAGCCATTTATATCCGCTTGGTGCGCAGCGTCTTGTTGGAGAGTTTGCAAGAACCCTTTGTAACCAGTTATCGTTCATGGGGGGTGAGTGAAAGGGTGATCCAGCTAAGATTGGTGTTGCGCTATTCTCTTTTGCCCATCATTAGTTATTTTGGGGCTAATGCGGCTGGGATTTTGGGAGGGACTTACATTGTAGAAAGCGTGTTTTCCATAGGGGGCTTAGGCAACACCACGATCAACGCCCTCCTTAGCAAGGACTACCCTCTAGCTTTGAGTATCATCTTACTGAGCACCATCGTAGTTGTGTTGTTCAATCTCTTGGTGGAGATCATGGCTAAACTCCTTAACCCTAGATGGCAAGCATGAAAACAGCGGCAATTTACGCGGTATGCATTTTGGCTGTGCTGATCTTGCTCCCCTATCTAGCCCCCTTTGATCCCACCCAAGTGGATCTAACCCAGCTCAAACTCCCCCCCTCTAGCGCGCATTGGCTGGGCACGGATTTTTTAGGGCGCGATGAACTCTCTAGACTCTTCTTTGCGCTCAGAACCTCTGTTTTCATCGGCTTGTTAAGCGGGGTATTTGCCATGTTGATCGCCTTTGGTTTTGCCTTCCTCTCTTTGAACGCGCCCAAGTGGATCCAGTCCTTATTATTGCGCTTTTTAGACGGGTTTTTATCTTTGCCTAACTTGCTCCTCATCTTGCTCTTTAGCGCGTTCAACCAGCGCGCCTTTGGCATGTTGAGCTTGAGCTTGCTCTTGGCGGTGTTTTCTTGGGGGAGCGTGGCTAAGGTGATCCATGACGAATTTGCCAATATCCGCACCCAAGAGTTTATCCTAAATGAAAGGGCACTAGGGGCGGGGCGTTTTGCGATCATGTTTACCCAAATCTTGCCCGTAGCCAAGAGTAGCGTGTTTGTGCTCTTTGTTAGCACCTGCGCGCATGCCATCAGCGCGGAAGCCTTGTTGAGCTTTTTTGGCTTAGGGCTCATGGTGGGGCAAGCCAGCTTAGGCAATATGCTCAATGAGGCTTCCCAAGCTATTTTTACAGGGGTATGGTGGTTGGTGCTAACTCCCGGGTTAGCCGTCTTTGGGCTAGTCTTTGGGCTTATGTTAATGGGGCAGAGGGTGCAAAAGCATGGTTGAAGTGGCGCACTTGGATATTTACGCCCCCCAAGCGCAAATCTTGCGCGATGTGAGTTTCACCACTGGGGCGCATTTGGCGATCTTGGGGAGTAGTGGGAGCGGGAAAAGCACGCTAGCTAAGGCGATCTGTGGGATTTTGCCCCACCACCTTAAAGCCCGATACGCCAAACTTGCCACCCATGGGCGTGCAGGCTATGTCTTCCAAGATTGTATCAGTTGCTTTTTCCCCTACCTGAGTATCCAAGACACCTTTAAAATGGTGCTAAAAGACAAACTCGCCCAAACCCCCCCCATTTTTGAACAACTCCATATCCCTAGTAAAGTCTGGGGGCTTTACCCTTATGAACTCAGTAGAGGCATGGCTAGTCGAATCCAAATCGCGCTAAATTTAGCCCTAGAAGCCAAGATTTTACTCTTAGATGAGGTAACCAGCTCTCTAGATAGCGCAAACACCAAAAGCGTGATCGATTTACTCTTGCAACTAGACACCCAAAGGCTTGTCATCACCCATGATGAGGAAGTGGCTTACGCCCTGTGTGAAACCGTGTTAGTGCTAGAAAGCGGGCAGATGACTTATTTTGGGGACAAGATGGGGTATTTTTCATGAGTTTAGAAGTGGCGCATTTAGAAAAATCCTATGGGCAATACCCCATTTTAAAGGACATTAGTTTTTGCGTGGAAAGCGGGCAATGTGTGGCTTTAATGGGTTCTAGTGGGAGTGGGAAAAGCACGCTGGCTAAGTGTATCGCTAGGTTAGAGAGTTTCCATCGCGGGCAAATTTTATACAAACAAACCAATGTTCTAACTCTCAAAGAAAAAGAGTTTAGAAAGACTATCCAGTATGTTTTTCAAGATCAACTCAGCGCGCTCAACCCGGCTAAATTGGTCAAAGACTTGTTGGGGAGTGTGTGTAGGCGCTTTGGTATCCAAGAGGATTTAGAGGCGATCATGCACCAAGCCAAACTCGCCCCCACGCTCTTAAAACGCTACCCTAGGGAGTTGAGCGGAGGGGAGAGACAGAGATTAGGGATCGCACGCGCGATGTTAGTGCGCCCCCAAGTCCTGCTCTTAGATGAGATCACCAGCGCGCTGGACAAGAAACTCAAATATGAAATTATGGAAGTGTTGATGGCTTACCAAGCGCGCCACCAAACCACCATGATTGCTATTACCCACGATAAAGCCATCGCCCAAAAATATTTCGCCCGCCATTTGCTTATTGAAAACGGGTGTTTAGTAGAATAGTATGTTACAATAGCCTTATTGAATTTGAGGAGTTTCCCATGCAAGACACTCTCAGCCAACAGCCAAAGCCACCAGATGCGCGCAACACAGCGGGGATATTGGGGGGGGGGGGGGGGGGGTAAATACCCATATACCCTCAAGTGGTTTGATCAACCTACAAAATGGGGGGTTGCTTTTAGAATATCTAAAAATATCAAGCGGTGCTTTTTATTACGAGTGATAGCTTTTAGATGTGGTTCTCCCCATGAACTTGCCTAGATTTTTTGCCAGCAGCCACGCGCCCATCGCGTTTCACTTCCACAAATGCCCTCGGGACTTCGCGGTGCAAGAAGAACCCCTGCATGCGTTCTATGGGCATGGGGATCATCTCATCGTGCAGGTGCGCAAGAAAAACAAGAGCACTTGGGAGATGCTTACGCTACTATCGCAAGTGCTAGGTTGCAATATTTCGGTCTTTGGCTATACCGGGCTTAAAGACAAACACACAATGGCGTTGCAATACATTTCCATGCCTAAAAGCTATGAAACCCAACTAGACAGGCATGTCCCCATGCTTGCCGAGCAAGGGATCAAAATCCTAAGAAGCACTGCCCACCCCCATAAATTGCACCTAGGGCATCTCAAGGGCAACCACTTTTCAGTGCGCCTTACAAAACTCGATCCAACCAACGCTGAAAGGATTAGCGGGGTGTTGCTTTTTTTACAGGCTTATGGTTTCCCCAATTACTTTGGGATACAACACTTTGAAAGCTGGGCGGATCATTTCAAACAGAATCAGGACAATAAAAGGATCGATCGAGTCTTGCTTTCTAAACAACAAAGTTACCTGTTCAACCAGTGGTTGAGCGCGCGTATGCGCTTGAATACCCTTGTGCGGGTACTTAGTCCTAGAGAGATTGTGCGCCATTTTAAATGCCTTAGTATAAGACAATCCCAAATTCTCAAAGCCCAACAGCACTATTTTAAACTCTTAAATGGCGATGTGCTATGCCAATATCCCTTTGGGCGGTGCTTTTATCACTACGACCAGGATTTAGGGCATGATGTGGAGCGTTTATACACCCACAGACTTGCCCCCACGGGGTTATTATCGGGGTATAGAGCGTTGCTTGCCAAAGATATTGCTGGCTTTTTTGAAGAGCCCTACAGTGGCTTAGTTGACATCCAAGGCGATCGCCGCTATGCCCTAGTGTTCCCCACGGATATTACTTTTCACTACAATATCCAAAAAATTCAGGGTGAACTGCGTTTTTTCTTGCCCAAAGGGGCTTATGCTACAATCTTTTTAGAAGAGCTTGCAGGCAAAGAGCTCTTTAACCTCGAAACCCCTGAGTCATCTCTTTCATCCCTTCTAACATGAGTCCTAATCCAAATCCATGCCCGCAAATCCCCAACCTTTCAGATTTTAGTGGGTATGTTAGTCTACCTGTGTTATCATACCCACTCACTTTACAAATCTAAGGAGTTTCCATGCAACACATTTCCAACCAACTCTCCCAACACCTCAAAGCCACCAAGCGCACCCACCGCTTGTTTTTATCCCTAGCCCAAGATATGGGGGGGGGGGGGGGTGAAGCCCTCCAAGAGGAAGTTAGCGATTTAAGCGCTAAGTTTAGCCAACTCTTAGACACTCTCAACACCTTTAACAAAGCCCTAGAAGAAACTTACCACCAAAGCGCAGAGGACGATCCCAATTTAGAAGATCTACTCTCCCAATCCAAACGCCTAAGAGTTAAAACCAACACCCACCTTAGTGCGCTCAAGAGTGCTCAAGAGGGCGCACAGATTTTAGAACATGCCAATGGACTTGCTAAACCCCTAGAGGATTTAGAAATCTTGTTAGCAACTTTTCAAGAGGGCTTTAGTTCTTTATGTGTTACTAGCCAAAGCACACCCTCAAACCAAGCCACCCCCACACTCCAAAACACACCCCCCAATGACAACACCCCACAGGTCAAACCTCTATGGAAATACGGGGCTAACACTTTGCAAGCTTTTAAAGATTACATGAAAGCCAAAGATGCAGGGAGTGCTAGTGCGTGGCTAGAATTAGGCAAGATGGCAGTTGAGGGCATTGTTTTATACCCTGATAACAATGTGGCGATGCGTTGTTTTGAAAAAGCCATAGAATTAGGCTCAGTGCAGGCAATGATGGAGTTGGGCAAGATTTATGTGGAGAATGGGGACATCCAAATCCTAGAGTATGGGAGTGGGGAAGCCATTAGCGGGCAAGAGATAGAAAACGCCCTAAACCCCCTAAAAGATGACCTAGAGAGTGAGGATTATTTAGCAATCCTTAAAACCTGCCAAGTCTTTAAAGATAAAAACATTTCTAATTGCGAACAAAAGGCAAAAGAGCTTTTTGAAAAAGCGGTCAGCTTAGGCGAGGGGCGGGGGTATTTGGGGTTAGCTGAAATGTCTTATGATGATGAAGACAGAGCTAAGGAGTATTGCAAGCAAGCCATCAGGTTGTTAAAACCCCAAGCCCAAAAGGGCGATGGCGAGGCTTGTGTGCTTTTAGGTGAGATTGCAAAAGAGGTTATGGGCTTTGACAACCAAGAGAGTGTCCCCCTTTACAAAAAGGCTATTGATTTAGGTTATGCGGACGGGTATAGCTATTTGGCTCATTTTTTTAATGCAAGCATGCTAGGCAGGGCAACAGCAGAAGAAAGAGAGGAGCAGAGCAACGCCTACCTTAAACAAGGGGCGAAGTTAGGCAGTGGTAAGTGCGCTAGTGGCTTAAGCCCCTCTATGGAGAATCTATCTTATGAGGGCAGAGATGATTTAGAGGATTTTGAGCTAGCCGTCTGGCAGTCTATAGAGTTTATGGATAGACTCATGGAGTGCTTGAAGTTGCAAGAATTTGTCGCCCTGCAGTGCAGACACCATAGAGTGCTTTTGCGCTTGTTAGAAAACCTAAGTTTGGCAAGGGCAATTAATAAGCGCATTGGCTTAGGGGCGATTGAGGCTTACCAACCCTTGTTAGAGCTTGGAAAGAGTAAAATCTTTGAGATCACCAATGCCCTAGTGCGCCCCAATGCTTGGTTTGCTGAAAGTGTAGGGTCTAACCGCAAGGGCTTGGATAGGCTATTTGATCTTGTCTATGGCAATCTTAGAGCGTTTGCCAAGCCCTATGACAACAGCTACAAGAAGGTCAATGCTGAGGGAGAGGTCGAACTTAACCTCTAGTAGGTGCTAGGGATCGCAAGAAAAAGCCTTCGCGAGGGCTTTGGCTAATCCCCAAAAAAGCGCACACGAAGCCCTAAAGCTTTGCTTAGGGGCTTAATCCCAACACCAACGCGCGTTGGTGTCCTTAACACCCCCAAGAAACTCTTGCAACCTGCCCCAATTCCTTGCCAATAATGTTACAATAAGGCTAGCGGATCACCGCAAAAATCTTTTGGAGGATTTGTATGAAAAAGCATGTGGTATTTTTTGAGGCAGTGGGCGGGACGGACAAGGGCAGAGATGGGCACAGACGCGACAGCGTGCCCATGATGGACTACCTAAAAAAAATGGGTTGGCAGGCTGAGGTGGTGCAACTCACCGATGAGATTTTAAAAGATGCTGAGAAAACCAAGGGCATTTATGAGTATGTGCAAGCGCATGCCGATGCCTATGTTTCCCGAGTCAATCCGGGCAATCTCAAAGAGGAAAAACTCTATTTTGATCTCTTGCGCAAACTCTGCGATCATGGCGTGGTTGGCATGCCCCACCCAGACGCGATGATTGGCTATGGGGCAAAGGACGCGCTCACTAAATTAGCCGACACCGAGCTAGTGCCCGATGACACTTACGCCTATTACGACAAAGAGGAGGCAAAACGCATTGGGGTTACTTGGGCAGATAAACACGACTTGAAAAAGACTTTCCCTAAAACTTTAGCTAAGGGTGAGCGAGTCTTAAAGCAAAATCGCGGCTCTACTGGGGAGGGCATTTGGCATGTGCAATTAGAAGAGCCTCTGCCTGCAGGGGTTAGCCAAGTGCCCTTAGATGCTAAAATTAAATGCATTGAAGCGGTGGATAACCATGTCGAGCACCGCAAGCTGGGCGAATTTATGGATTTTTGTGAGAAATATTTAGTGGGGGATAATGGCATGCTCGTGGATATGACCTTTTTACCCCGCATTAAAGAGGGCGAAATCCGTATTTTAATGCTCTACAAACACCCCATTTATGTGGTGCATAAAAAACCCGCTGAGGGCGCAGACGCGTTTAGCGCGACTCTTTTTAGTGGGGCGAAGTATCGCTATGACAAACCCGAACAATGGAACGATCTAGTGCATTACTTCTTGCGCCAACTCCCCCACATCCAAACCAAACTAGGCAATTACGACCTACCCCTCATTTGGACAGCCGATTTCATTTTAGACACCGATGAGCATGGCAAGGACAAATATATTTTAGGTGAGATCAACTGCTCTTGTGTGGGCTTTACCACCCCTATAGAGTTCTTGGACAAAACCGCGCGCAAAGTGGCTAATACCATCATTGACATTTTAGAGGACAAATTAAGCTAGCGCGCGCTCTAAATACTCTAGCAAGGTGTTTAGCACCTCGCTATCGTCCTTGCTGGGGGCTTGCAGATACACGGGTTTGGGGAGGTGCAAGGTGATATGCTGTTGGTGGTGGGTGATCTTGGGGATTTGGAGTTTGTTGGCTAGGATTTTGATACGCGTGATCGCCAAGAATTGCGCGCTCATGCGATCTAGCGCGCCAAAGCGATCTTGAATTTCGCGCTGAATCTCTAGCACCTGCTCCACCTCTTGACAATGGCAAAGCCGTCTATACAACTCCAAGCGCAGGGCATTACTGGTAATAAGCTGCGCATTTAAAAAAGCGCTCACGGCTAATTTGAGCTCCACACAGCTACGCGCCCCCAAAGAGCCACTTTTTTCTTGTAACGCGTCTTCAAGCATACGCGCATACAGCGCATACCCAATACTCTTAATATGCCCGCTTTGATGACTCCCTAGCAAATTCCCCCCGCCTCGAATCTCCAAATCGTGCAAAGCGATATGCGCCCCACTCCCCAAATGGGCGTTTTTCTCTAGGGCAAGCAGGCGTTTTTGCGCGCTCTCATTTAAAGCGCGCTTATCCTCTATCAAAAAATAACAAAACCCCTCATGCGTGCCCCGACCTACGCGCCCTCGAAGTTGGTGCAAATCGGCTAGCCCAAAACTATGGGCGTGATCAATGATGATCGTATTGGCATTGGGGAGGTGAATCCCCGATTCGACAATGCTGGTGCATAGCAAGAGTTCAAAGCCCCCTTGTGCAAATTCCAAAATCAAGCTTTCCGCTTGGGCAGCAGGGGTTTTAGAGTGCAGTATCTCCACTCTAAGATGGGGCAAGAGGTTTTGCAACATCTTTTGGATGATGGGCATGCTTTGAATATGGTTATAAATGTAAAACACCTGTCCCTTGCGCCTAAGCTCTCTTAAAATGATCTCTTTGAGCAACCCCGGGGATTTTTCTTTCACAAAGGTGCGCACGGGGAGTTTGCTCTCTGGGGGGGTGGCTAGATAACTAATATCCTTGATCTGTGCTAAAGCCATGCTTAGGGTGCGCGGGATAGGGGTAGCAGACATGCTAAGCAGATGCACATTTTGGGCTAAAGTTTTGATCGCCTCCTTTTGCTTGACTCCAAATTTATGCTCCTCATCCACCACTACCAGTCCTAAGTTTTGAAACTCTGCCCCTAAGAGCGCGTGCGTGCCCACCACCACATCAATATCTCCCTCTTGCAAGCCTTTTAAAATGCGTGCCTTGTCCTTGCTAAAGCGATCGAGTTTGGCAACTTGGATTTTAAAGGGGCTTAGGCGCGCTTGCAAGGTGGCGAAATGTTGGTTGGATAAAAGCGTGGTGGGCACAAAGAGCGCGCTCTGTCTCTTGGCTAGGGCGAGCGCATAAATGGCTACAAGAGCGATCTCAGTTTTGCCAAAGCCCACATCTCCATTTAAGAGGCGATCCATCACATGCCCACTGGCTAGATCGCCTAAAACCTCCTCTATGGCGCGTTCTTGATCCTCTGTAAGCTTAAAGGGGCGCGCGCGCTCAAAGGCTTTTAATTGGGCAGAATTAGGCACAATTTGCACCCCCTCAAGCAGCATGCGCTTGGCATGCGCGCTGATAATATCCCCAGCCAGCCCCAATAACTCGGCGCGCACTTTAGCTTTGAGCTTGCTAAAACTCCCCTTGCCTAATTTGTCCAGTATGGGCGTGTTGGGGGCGATGTAGCGCTCTAACAGGTGCAGATTTTCTACTGGCACAAAGAGGCGATCGTGGTTTTGATACTCTAGGGCGATAAAGTCGCGCACACTCCCCAAAACACTTTGTTGCACCAACCCCTGAAAAAGCCCCACCCCATAGTCCTCATGCACCACAAAATCCCCACTACTTAGCTCACTTAAAGCAAAGTTTAAGGGTTTGGCTTTGGGGGGTTTGGGGTAGGTGTGCAGAGAGATAAAAATGTGCGTGGGGGTGCTAAAATGCAGGACGCAATCTGAAATACAGGTTCTGACATGGGGTTCTAGAGGGGGTAAGCTATCATGAGCGCGGTGCAATAGCGTGATCTGGTGTTGGGGGTGCAAAGCGCAAAAATCGCTTAAGTTTTTTAGGGGCAAATTCAAATCTTGGCAGTTTGGGGGCGTGTCTAATTGGGGCAGGGCTAGGATTTTCTCTAGAGGCGCTCTATACCCTAGAGTGGCGTATTCTTGGGCTTCTTGGTGTGCCTCTGGGCTTAAAAGTGCGCTGTATTCTTGCCATAGATACACCCCAAAGTCTTGCAAAACCCACCAACCCAAAGAGGCAATATCGGGCACTAAACTATCGGTGTTTAAGCCCTCAAGGCGCGCTAAAAGGGTAGCGTGTTGTTGCTCAGTGAGGCTAAAGAGCGCGGGGGGGATTTGCAAGCATTCTAAGAGTTGTGGATCGCTAAGTTGGGTGGCTAGATTAAAAGTTTTAATGTCCTCACATTCCTCTCCAAAAAAGCTTAGGCGGTGGGGTTTGGGCGATCCGGGGGTAAAAATGTCTATAATATCCCCGCGCACGCTCACCTCTCCGACCAACTCCACCATCTCCACAAATTCATAGCCATAGGCGCGTAGGCGTGTCTGTAACTCAGATAGAGGATAGACTTCTAGGGCTTGGATGCTAAAACTTTGGCATAAAAAGGGCTTGGGTAGGGGGTATAAAAGCGCGCTCAAAGGGGCGATGAGCAAACAATCTTGTTTGGCTTCTTGGGCTTGATAAAAGAGGCGCAACTGGCTTAAAAGCGCGCTAAGTTCTGCACTAAAGGCGCGCATGTCATCCAAGTAGTGGGCTCTAAGCTCAGGGAAGATAAAGAGGGCTTTTTGGGGGGCAAAAAAGCGCGCTACTTGGGCGCACTGGCGCGCCTGCGCGTCATCTTGCACAATGAGTATTGTGCTCTCAAGCCCTTTTAAAAGGGCGCTATAAAGGCTGGCTTGAATCAAGTTTTAGAATCCGCCCTATTTTCTAACAAGGGATGGGCGTTATCTTTGGGGCGACTCTCGCCCACCAAAATCCCCTTGCGTTCGATGACAAGCTCGGAGCTGACGATCTTGCCATCTACAAAGCCCAAGGGCATGATTTCAATTAAATCGGCATGGGCATTGCCATTGAATTTGCCACTCACGATCAAGCGGGGGGCAAAAATATCCCCCACTACAATCCCGTTTTTGCCAATCACAACGGTGTTGCTAGAATGGATTGTCCCCTCCACCTCCCCATCAATATGTAGGTGGCAATCCATCTTCAAAGTCCCTTGGAGTTTGCTCCCTTGGGCGATGATGGTGGCAGATCCGTTAGCAGCTTGTTTATGGTCGTTAGTAAAGATGGCCATGCGATATTCCTCTCTTGTGTGAAGATAAAATCAAAATTCCTCATATTCCATTTGATGAAAAAGATGGGGTTGATGGGCTTGTCCATAAAGCGCACTTCATAGTGCAGGTGGGGTCCCGTGCTCATCCCAGAGCTCCCACTATAGGCGATGAGTTGCCCTTTTTTGACAAATTCCCCATCTTTGACCACAATTTTATGCAAATGTGCGTAATAGGTTTTAAACCCAAAGGGGTGGTAAAGCTTGATGAGTCGCCCATAACCCCCATTCCACCCATTGCCCGCTAACCCCACCACCCCATTAGCCGTAGCATACACCGGGGTGTCAATGGGGGTGCTTAAATCCACGCCGGTGTGATCTTGCATGCGGTGTAAAATGGGGTGGAAACGCCTAGAAAACTCGGCAGAAATGCGTTTATAAGATTCTAGGGGGTTGTCATTGGGGATAAAGCGCATGATGAAACTTTTCTGTGCCCCTGTGATACTAGCCACATCTAAGCGCGCGCTCAACGGGGTTTTGTCTTCTTGAGCGTCATTTTCCACACCCACAGTATTTTCTAAATCATTGACTTTCTCCCCGGCTAATAGCAAATCTTCCACATAGCCCTGCACTTCCTTACTCAATAAGGTGTGTTTTTTTGAGCTTTTGAGAAATTCGGCGCGCAAAATTTTAATTTGGGCTTTATTGCGCGCTATTTGGGTGTCAAAGATATAGAGCACCGCGATCAAAAATAAAATCACACTCAACACCAATAACAAAACATAGTAGGCAATCTGCTTGTAAATGGCTAACACATTGAGGGATTTGCTCCCATCTTGGTAAGTGAAGACGAGAATCAAACGCCTATTTAACCACATTTAGCACACCTTTAGAGGGATTGCGGGGGGTGTAGTTTTGGGTTTGGGCGATGTCTTCAATGCTATAAAAGAGATTCTTCCAATTAATAGGCGAATCGGTTTGGAAGACGCTTTCAAAATTGGCTAAACTCCACGCCAAATAAGCGGGCATATTGACCACCTGCCCTAAAAAGCGCACTTCATAGTGCAACCCAGCACTATAGCCCACCAAATCTCCTTTATGCACGAAACTATTGGGTTTTAGCGCAATGTGGCTCAAATGCGCGTAAATAGAGCTAAAGCCAAAGGCATGTTCTAAGCGCACCAAATTCCCATACCCCTGTCTGCCTAGTAACACCACATCTACGATTCCACTTGCGCTGGCATAAACGGGGGTGTTAGGAGAGGTGGTAAAATCATAGCCCGCGCGTGTGTGGAGCTTGTTAGGCACGGGGGGGGTGAAGACTTTATGTGTGTAAGTTGGCACGGGCACACCATTGGGGATCAAGGCTAGGGCTAAATGCTTGCTGGCTAAGGGGAGGGATTTTAAATTAATACGGCTATAAGCTTGCGCGTTGAGTGTGTCCCCTTTGTTGATTTTTAAGATGTTCTCTAAATTTCTAATTTGGTGGCTCACAATAGCGATCTCTTGAGTCTTGTGCTGGATGTCTTGCTTGAGCGCGTCATTTCTGTGGTAGAGTTCTTGGTATTTGGCTTCGCTGATACGCTTTTCTAAAGTGATCTTGCCTAGTTTTTTGACTAAATAGCCCAGCCCCACCCCCCCCACTACAAGGCACACGCACAAGATCAACAGCGCGATCACCAAGTATTGCTTGAGATTTCTAGAGAGTCTAAGCTGTTTAGAACCGCCCTCATCAATGATGGTGAGCACGAGTTTATCTTGCATAGTATCCCTTTAAAAAGGCGCGCACCACGCTAAAAGACCCCCCGACCACCCAAAGCGCGCGCACCGCCTTAAAATCTTCCCAACTAAAGCGCGCCCATGCTATGCCCACACTTTCCAACATGCGCGTGAGTTCTTGCGTATCTATTAGCTGGGGGTCTTTAAATTCCAAGACCCACACCTGCGCGATGAGGGGTTTTAGACATGCCAAGACACCCCGCGCGTCTTTTCTAGCGTAGCTATTATAAACCAAGTGGATTTTTTCACCTCCAAAATTCTCCTGCAAAGCAAGCTTGAGGGCTTGCGCCCCGCTGACATTATGCACCACATCTAGGATCAAGCGATCTTCTAGGCGTTCGAATCGAGCGCGCAAATTGAGTGCAGGAATGGGAGGGGTGTAGGGAATTTTGAGCGTTTCTAAAGTGCTGAGCGCGCTTTGAAAATTCTGGGCTAAAAAAGGGGGGTAGCGGTGTTGCTTGGCATAACCAATAGCGATTCCTTGGGGAGGGCTAACGCTCAATAAGGGCAAAGCGTAATCTTGAGCCATCTGCTTGGCTTGCTTGGTGATCTGGGGTTCTTGGGGGGCTAAAATGATGGGGGTATGGGGGGCTAGAGTGCAAAGGGCTTTTAATTTCGTGTGGGCGATCTGCTCCAAGGTGTCGCCTAAGCGATCGGTATGATCTAGGCTAATGGGGGTGAAGATCAGCGCACAGCGCGCGCGTAAACTTGTCGTGCTATCCCATTCCCCCCCTAAGCCCGCTTCGGCTACCAAGTAATGGCAATCTTGCGCGAGGATGAGGGCAAGTAAGGTCATGTATTCAAAAAAGCTAATCTTAGGGTCTAGGTGGAGTTCTTGCAAACGCGCGTGGGCATGCTCTAATTCTAAATCACCCACCAGAGCGCGATCTCTATAAAAGCGTTCGTTGAGCGTTAAAAGATGTGGCGATGAGAAGTGCAACACTTTGAAACCCGCTTGCTCTAACATTAAAGTGAGAAAACGCCCTGTGCTCCCCTTGCCATTGGTGCCCACAATTTGGATTTTAGGGACATTATCCTCAAAGCGTTCTAAAAAGCGCGCGTAAATTCTAGGAAAACGCGTTGGATCAAAGGGCGCGTATTCTTGTGCTAGAGAAGTGAGAAAGGCGTTTAAATTCATTTGTTTAACTTGCCCTCATAAGCGATTTGGGAGACAAATTGAGTCAAAGTTTGATCCAAAGCTTGGGAGATGGCATAAAAGCGGTTATTGTAAGTGGTTAAGGGGTTTTGCAAGGACACTGCGTAGTTATAATACCCGCTATCCTTAAATTTCTTCACCACGCCCTTCTTATTGTCATAAGTGTAGTCCACATACACCGTGGCGCGATAAAAGGTAGTAAAACCCTCTTGGTTTTGGCTAATAGAGGTGTCGATCACCCTAGTGATCTCTATGGTGATGATCGAATCGGCTTGCGCCTCACTGGTTAAGGTGTTTTGGAAGCGTTGCACAATCACGCGGTTGAGCATGTCCTTAAAAGCGACAGAGTTTTTAGGGTTGGGGAGGTTGACAACTAGACGCACGAAAATCCCCTGTCCTAGCGCGTTTTGCGCAAAAGTGGCGATGGGTTGGTAACCACAGCCACCCATCACCAATGCTAACGCCACAACCCACGCTCTCATCGCAAAACAAAATTCACCAACTTAAAAGGCACGATCACCTCTTTAAGAATTTCCTTGCCCTCCAGCCATTTATGCGCCTGCTCTTTGGCTTGGGCTAAAAGGGCATTTCGATCTAAATCCTTAGCCACGATGATACTCGCGCGCTTTTTACCATTGATCGTAATAGCGATCTCGATATTATCTTGCTCTAGAGCGGTGGTATCCACCTCTTGGGGTTTGAAATTTTGGCATTTAAAGAGTCGCTCAGCGATCTCGAAGCAAACATGGGGGATAAGGGGCTCTAGCACATGGGTTAAAATGTAATAAGCCTCGCTCCAAAGGGTGGGGTTGGTGGTTTTTTCTAGGGTGTTAAGAGCTTCCATGCACGCAGCAATGAGGGTGTTAAAGGGGTAACCGGGTTGTTTTTTTGCAAAAATGGCATGGCATTTTTGTAAGGCTAAATGCACCTTAGCGCGCGCCTGCTTTTCTATGGCGTTAAGGTTTTGTGCTCTGGGGGGGTGATCGCAGGGTTGGGCTAGAAAAGACTTTTCATAAAAGCGTTTGAGAAAGCGCGCGCTGCCCTCTAGTGCCTGATCATTCCAATCAAGCTCTTTACTAGGCGGGGCGACAAAGTGGATATAAAGCCGTGCGATGTCCGCGCCATACTTTTCTAAAATCTCTTGAGGGCTGACCACATTCCCCTTAGATTTGCTCATCTTCGCCCCATTTTTAAGCACCATGCCCTGAGTGGTCAGACAAGTAAAGGGCTCATCCAGTTTGAGATACCCCAAATCGCGCAACACTTTAGTAAAAAAGCGCGCGTAGAGTAGGTGTAAGATCGCATGCTCCACCCCGCCGATGTATTCATCCACGCCCAACCAATAGGCGAGCTCTTTAGGATCAAAGGCTTGTGTGTCCCAAAGCTCTTTGGGTGTGGTGTAGCGCAAGAAATACCAGCTAGATTGAAAAAAGGTGTCCATCGTGTCGCATTCCCTTTGGGCACTGCGCCCACACTCAGGGCAAAGACAAGCTTTAAACGCAGGGTGTTTTTCTAAAGGGTTGCCCTCCCCATCAATTTTGACATCTTCAGGCAACAAAATAGGCAAGTTTTCTAGTTTTTCAGGCACAAGTCCACAATGATCGCAACGCACCATGGGGATGAGCGCGCCCCAGTAGCGTTGGCGTGAGATACCCCAATCTTGCAGGCGGTAATGGGTGATACGCCGCCCCAAGCTCTGCTTTTCAAAGAGATCGCTTAATTTTTCGCGCGCTTGTTCAGGAGTTAGTCCGTTGTAAGTATCGCTGTGTTCTAAAAATCCTTTTTCATTGATGACTTGCTTAATGGGGATGTTTAAAAGCGCAGCAAATTCGCCATCGCGTGTGTCGTGTGCGGGCACGCCCATCAAAGCCCCGCTCCCATAACTCTCTAGCACGAAGTTAGCCACATAAATGGGGACGCGCTCTTGGGTTAAGGGGTGCAAAGCATACAAGGGCAATAAAACCCCTTTTTTCTCTATTGAGCGCGCGCGTGCGCTAGTGTTTTGCATCTCTAGTATGGCTTGTGCGCTGGCTTGATCTAAATGCTCCCCTTGTAATAGCGCGCTCACTATGGGGTGCCCGGGGGCTAGGGCGATGAAAGTTACCCCATAAATGGTGTCTATACGGGTGGTGAAAACCTCAATTTGGGCATGTGTGTCTGCCAAGAGGGCGACACTTTCAGAGGCTAAACTAAAAGCAAAGGCTAAGCCTTGTGATTTGCCAATCCAATTTTCTTGCATGCGCAAAACTTGGCTAGGCCAATGCCCCTCTAGGTTTTTGAGTTCGTCTAAGAGTTCTTCGGCGTATTTAGTGATCTTCAAGTAGTATTGGGGCATTTGTTTTTGCACCACAGGGGTATCACAACGCCAACATTTCCCCTCAACCACCTGTTCATTAGCTAGCACTGTGTGATCTTTAGGACACCAATTCAGCCACGCCTCTTTTTGATAGACCAAGCCTTTTTTATACATTTCAATAAAAAAAGCCTTGTTCGATCTTGGTGTAGTGGGGATCGCAGGTGGCAAACTCTCGCGTTTTAGAAAAAGAAAAGCCCAAAGCTTGAAATTCGGCACGCATGTTAGCGATGTTTTCATAAGTCCATTGTTTGGGGTGGATACCATATTGAATTGCGGCATTTTCTGCTGGCATGCCAAAGGCATCAAAGCCCATCGGGTGTAAGACATTATAGCCCACTTGGCGGTAATAGCGCGCTAGCGCGTCCCCAATAGCGTAATTGCGCACATGCCCCATGTGAATCGCTCCACTAGGGTAGGGGAACATGCTTAAGATGTATTGTTTGGGTTTGCTAAAATCGCTCAAGGGTTCAAACACCCCGCTTTGCGCCCAAATGTCCTGCCATTTTGCTTCTATAGTGTGTGGATTGTAGTGTTTCATTGGTATTCCGTATCTGTGGTTTTAGCCCCATCAATGATGATGACGATCAAACAAAAAACATTGCTCAGTAGCGCGCCAATCATCAGCATAGAGGCGTAAATATTGTTATTGAGGATTTGGAAGAAAATAAAGGCAGGGATGAGGTGCAAGAGAGCGCAGAGCGAGCCTCCCAAGAGTTCTGAGGCGAATTGTTTTTGCACCCCGATTTTAAGTGTGGTGGTGATGAGGTTAAGCGCTAGGGCAATAAATAACACCACTACACCAGGATCGTAAAAGAAACTAGCCACTGAAGTGGTGCTCCCCAAACTAAAGATCACAAAAGCGACACGACCCCAATCCATAACACTCCCTTAAACGCGCCCGTGTTCGTAAAGCTGTCTTAGGCGTTCTTTTTCTTGCTTGCGTTTGAGCTTTTTGAGTTCGTTGTCATGGTAACGCCCCAGATCAAAGCCCAATAACACAGCCAATCTTGGCGCAATAAAAATCGAGCTATAAGTCCCTACAACAGTGCCCACCAACATGGGCAAAGAAAAGCCTATGAGGATTTTAGAGCCAAAGAGATAGAGCACCGCCAAGACAAAAAACACCGTGAGCGAGGTTAAAAGGGTGCGGCTTAAAGTATTAGAGATCGCTTGGTTGATGAGGGTGTTTAAATCCTGTTGTTTGCGCGCAAGCATGCCCTCTCTGATACGATCAAAAATAATAATGGTGTCGTTGATAGAATAACCCAATAAGGTCAGCAAAGCGGCGATCACCTCTAGGTTAAGATCAATGTTAAAGACAATCACGCTCACCGCCGTAACTAAAGTGTCATGGGCTAGGGCGATCACCCCTGCTAGAGCAAAACGCCACTCATAGCGAAAACTCACATAGAGCATCATCGCAATGATAGCCAAAACCAGCGACAACACCCCCTTTTCCTTAAGCTCGCTCCCCACCCTAGGTCCCACGCTATCCAATTTGCGAATCTCAAACTTGCCTAGGGGGCTAAGCAAGTGGTTAATTTGCACGCCTAAATCTTGTTTAGCCCCATTTTGCCTAGCTAGCAAGGGGATTTTAATCACCATCTCCTCAGGCGCGCCAAATTCGCTCACCTGCACGCCTTTAAATTGGGTAGAAACAACTTCGCGCACCTTAGCGACACTAACCACCTTTTCAAAGCGCACCTGCACCACACTCCCCCCAGAAAAATCCACCCCTAAATTAAAGCCCTTGAAAAACATCAAGCCTAAACACACCAACACCACTACACCCGAGAGGGGCAGAGTGAAGCGGGCATAGCCCATAAAATCCAAGACTCGCACCCACTTAAAGAGTTCCATGCTTAACCTTTTTGGGAGGTTTAGAGCGTGCGCTCAAGTTAATCCCAAACCAAAAATAAAGCCCCTTCTTTTTAGAGAGTTTGGGGGCAATGGCTTGGTAAAAACCTTGTGTGCCAATGATAGCAGTTAGAATGGAGGCTAAAATGCCAATGCCCGTGGTGAGCGCAAAGCCCTTGATCGAGCCTGTGCCATAGGCATAGAGTAAAAAGGAGGCGATTAAAGAGGTGAGATTGGAGTCAAAGATCGCGCGCGAGGCGTTAGCATAGCCAGAATGCAGGGCTTGCACCACGCTTTCATTGCCCCTAAGCCCTTCACGGATTCGCTCATTGATGATAATATTGGCATCTACTGCCATCCCCACGGTGAGCACAATCCCTGCCATGCCCGGCAAAGTCAGAGTTGCCCCAAAGAGTGCCATCACCGCGATAATCAAAAAGAGATTGACCACTAATGCCACACTGGCGATCACGCCCGCCATAGAGTAGTAAAAAATCATAAAGGCGATCACTAAGACAAATGCCCCCGCTAGCGCGATTAAAGAGGTGCGGATACTATCTGCGCCCAAACTAGGTCCGATGATGCGCTTTTCTAACACGCTAATGGGCGCGCTCAAAGACCCACTTCTAAGCGTGATGGCTAAATCGCTAGCCTGCTCCACACTAAAGCTCCCGCTAATCTGCCCACTCCCCCCCCCAATGCGCTCGCGGATATAGGGAGCAGAATAGACCTTATTATCTAAAACCACCGCCATGCGCTTGCCCACATTGTTGCCTGAAAAATCCCCAAAAATCTTAGCCCCCCGTGAATCTAAACTAAAACTCACTACAGGTTGATTATTTTTATCATAAGCCACCTGCGCGTCTGTGAGCATCTCTCCATCTAAAATAGGGATTGCCTTTAAGAGTAACTGACCCGCTCCCCCACTTTGGGGCGCATAGGGTAAGATCACATCGCCTAGTTTATGGATTTCCTCTGGGCTCAACTCTGCCAAATAGGGGTTTTTTTCCTCATCGACTGCCATCATCTGCAAATGCGCGGATTTAGTGATCAAATCCTTAGCCCGCTGTTCCTCTGCGAGGGTCTTAATGCCGGGTAATTGCACTAAAATCGCGTCCCTGCCCTGCTGTAAGACCGTGGGTTCAGCAAGCCCAAATTGATCGAGGCGGTTTCTAATGGTGCTAATGACTTGCAAGAGGGTTTGGTGCTGAAAATCTTGAGTCTTTTCAAAACCCAAAGAGAGGGTGTAGCGCTCTTGGGCGCGCTCAACCTGCACACCTTCTTTTTTAAAGTCTGCTAAAATTTTCTCTAAGGCTTTGGTTTCATCCGAATCTAAAAGCTCAAACTCCACGCCCTGCAGAGAGGATCGCAAATCTTTGACTAAAATATTTTGTTCTTTAAAGGCGTAATCTAGCGAGGTGGCTATGGAGGTGTATTTGTTCTTGAGCGCTTCTTCAAGTTGCACCCCTAATAACAAACTCAAGCCCCCCCTTAAATCTAGCCCTAGCGTGATCTTAGGTCCCTTGGTCTGTAGCAGGCTAGGTAGAGAAAGCCCCACGCCAAAGACAAGCGCGATCACAAAGACTAGCAAGCGCGCGTTAAACACCCGCCCCAAAGACTACTGTGCCTCTTTCTTTAAAGAAACCGGGTTACTCGTGGATTCCTCATCTAGCTTATAAGCGACATAATTTTTAGCCAACTTGACTTCTAAGCCTTCGTTCAATCTCACTTTAAAAAAATTCGCCTCAGGCTTGATCACCTCACAGATAAGCCCCCCTTGTGAGACGATTTTATCTCCCTTTTGCAAGCCCTCCAGCATTTCTTTATGCTTTTTTGCCTGCACGCGCTGGGGGCGGATAATGAGAAAATAAAAGATCGCAAAGAGCACCAATAAAGGCAAGAGCGAAGTGAGAATTTCCTTAGTTTGACCCATATAACTCCCTTGTGAGATTCAAAACCCCAATTATAATAACTTTACTTAAGGCTTGGCTTTAAGATTTTCTTTTCTATGGATCACCACCAAATACAGCGTGCCTAGCACCCCAGCAACAAGAGAAGCTAACAAGATGGCGATCTTAGAAACCTCCATCGCGTCTTCGTTATTAAAGGCTAGATTAGACATAAACATCGACATGGTAAAGCCAATGCCAGCTAGCATGCCTGCTCCTAAAATCTGCGCCCAACTCACCCCATCGGGGCGTTTGGCGATTTTAAGTTTCTCAGCTAAAAAGGTGATAGCAAAAATGCCAATGGGTTTGCCCACCACTAGCCCTAAAATCACCCCCCATAGGATTTCATCCACATTAAAATTGAGCTCCTTGCTAATAGCCACCCCCGCATTAGCTAGCGCAAACAAGGGCATGATGAAGTAAGCACTATAAGGGTGCAAAGCGTGCTCTAGGCGCTCTAGGGGGCTTTGTAGATTTCTAGTCGCGTCTTGGAGGGCGTAGAGAATGTCGCGTTGGTCTTGATCTAGGGGTTTGTTGGTGCTATGCGTCTTGGGATTGAACGCGCTTTTAAAACTCTCCATCATCGCGCTAAAGCTATGCACGACTTGTTTGCGCTGGGTAATTTTAATGGGAATGGTGAATGCCAACGCCACGCCCGCAATGGTAGCATGGATTCCGCTATTGTGCGTGGTGATCCACAAGCCCACTCCCAAGAGTAAATACGCCCACAAATAGCGCACCCCCAGTATATTTAGCAAAATTAATGCTAGCAAAATCCCTCCCGATCCAGCTAGCCACACCATGTGTAAATTAGAGCTATAAAAGATCGCAATCACCACGATCGCGCCCAAGTCATCGGCTACGGCTAAAGTTACTAGAAAGACTTTGAGCGCGGGGGGCACGCGTTTGCCCAAGAGCAAGATCACGCCTAAGGCGAAGGCAATATCTGTAGCCATAGGAATCCCAAAGCCATGCGCGCTAGCTGTGCCCGCATTTAAACTATGATAAATCAAGCCCGGGACGATCATGCCCCCCAAAGCGGCAATCACTGGAAATGCAGCTTTGGCAAACCCGCAAAGCTCTCCATAGAGCACCTCGCGCTTGATCTCTAGCCCCACCAAGAGAAAAAACAAAGCCATGAGCACATCATCGATCCAATCGTGGATAGAAAAGCTAAAGTGGTGTTCCCCCACGCTAAAGCCCACTTGGGTGTGCCACAATTCAAAATAATAGGCAGACAAAAAAGAATTGGCATAGATCATCGCCCACACGGCACTAATGAAGAGAAAAATCCCGCTGAAGGATTCGCTTTTGACGAAGTCTAAAAAAAGATTCTTGGGCGGTTGTGTCATCGCTGTCCTTATAAAGAAATGGGGCGCACCTGCACGCCAGACTCCAAAGCGTAGATCAACACACCTTGTACTTGGCAATGGGGGTAGAGATGTTGGGCGCGTTGTTGGTAACCTAGCACCTGTTGGCGGTGCTTGTGCTGGTAAGTTTCTCCGCTCTTGTAATCCAAAATATAAAGCCTTTTGGTGGGTGGATCGCAAGCTAGCATGTCCATGCGCCACACCTGTTGACCTGTTTTAAAGCACACTTCTGCGCGCAATTCCGCTTGCAAATACGCCTGAAAAGCGCTCTTGGCTTGCAAAGCCTGCACACGCGCCAGCACTTGGGGTATATCCACGCCCATAAAGCTATAATGGTGGTGCAAATAGGGGGCAAGATCGCCCAAAGCTACGCCATAGCCATAGTGCAATTCTAAAGCCTTGTGCAAGACTTCCCCGAATCTAAGCGCTTGGCTGGAGAGTTGTGGGTTTTCCTCTTCTTGTAGTAAGTGATCATTTTGTCTGCCAAAGGCGCGTTGATTCTCTAGCAAAGCGGGGGTATGCTCTAGTGAGGGCGCGCTGGGGGGAGTGGGGCTGGGAGCAATAGTGCCTTGTGTGAAAGGCTGGAGGTCTAGGGTTTTAAAAACGCTTCCTTCTGTCTGTTGCACAATAATCAAACTGTGCTTGGCGCGTGTGCAGGCGACATAGAGGACATTTTGCTTCTCTTTGGCGTTGCGTTCTTTAAAAATTTGCAACGCCCTAGCGTAATCCGGATCAAAATATTCTCGTTGCTTTTGCCGATAAAAGGGCTTGAGGCGTTTTTCAAGATAGAGGGTAAAAAACTTAGAGGTATCTGGTTTGTCGCCACTGAAAGGCTCGATCACAAGCACATGCCCAAACTCCATGCCCTTAGACTTGTGGATCGTCATCACCTTGATCCCCTGTGCGCCCTGATGGCTAAAACCCAAATCCTCTTTTTCAAGGCTCTCTATGAAACGCGCGCTGTCATGATGGGCTAAGGAGAGCTCTAAAAAGTGGCGCGCAGGGGGGCTATAAAGCCCAAAAGCGCGCATAAAATTCAAAATAAAGGCGCTTAAATTGGTGTTGTAATCGGGCAAATCCAAAGAGGCACTCAAGGGCATACCTAGCAATTTGAGCATGCATGCGCGGTGGTAGGATTTGTGGGCTTGGGGGGCTAGGGCGTGCTTGAGGGCGTGCATTAAAATTTTTGCTTCCCTTTGGGCTAATAGGCGCGTGTCTGTTTCGCTAATGATGGGGATTCCCTCTAAGATAGGGTCTTTAGATTCTAATAGATGGTTTTTGATGGTGGTAACATCGTCATTTTTAAAGCAGAGGATGGTGATCTCTGAGGGGTCTACTTGGGCTTGCAAGAGCGCGCTCACCTCTTGGCAAAGTGTGTTCAAGCGATCGTCCTTAGAAACTTGGCATACCTTGACATAGCCTTCTTGAGCCTTAGCATGCGCACTTTGGACTTGGTAACCTTCAAAAACGGCTTTGAATTTCTCATTGATGAAGTCTAGCACAACGCGATCGCTACGGTAATTGTGGATTAAGGGTTTGCTGGGGAATTGATCGCACACCTGCGCGAAGAGATCGCTATAGCTCCCTCTAAAGCCATAAATGCTCTGCTTAGCATCGCCCACAAAAAACACGCTCCGCTGGGCTAGATTCTGCCCCTTGCCTGCCCTGATTTCTGCGATCAAGGGTTGCAAAATTTGGTATTGCAACACGCTGGTGTCTTGAAACTCATCCACTAAAATGTGGCTAATACGGCTATCTAGTCTAAAGTAGAAAAAGTCTTTATCTAGCAATCGGGTTAATAAAGTGTGGGTTTTGAGCGCGATCGCGTTGAAATCGAGAGCTGTGGGGCTGTGGGTGTGGGTTTGGTAGCGATTTAAAAAATAGTGCAAATCTTTAAAAACGGCGCGTTCTTGGGCTTGGTAATAGCGCACAATGAGGGCATGCAAGGCTTGAAAATCCGGGGTTAGATCTTGGAGCTTGGCGGTTTTAAAATAGTGGTAATGCGCACCCTGTGTGATGGGTTTAACACAGCCCAAAATGTCCTGGATGGAGTCGCATTTGAGGGCTTTTTTAGCGCTTGGGGTGCTAACACGCAAGAGGATTTTCTCTTGGAGCGCGCGCGCTTCTTGGACAATTTGCTCTTGTAACGCCTTTAAGTCATGTGTGTCGCGTTGCAAAGCATCGATGTCAACTCCGCTATAGTAGAGGGTCAAGATAAAATCCAAAGCGTAAAGGGCGTTAAAACTTGTGCCCGCGCTCAGTAGATTCACACATAGAAGTTCTAAGCGACTCTTCTCTTTGGTGCTAAGTGTGTTTAAAAAGCCTAGCATCTTGTCTTCTGCGCCCAAATGGCTCACTTTAAAAGACGCGCTCACCCCCACAAAATAGCTAAACTTGCGTAACACCTTCTGCAAAAACGCGTCAATGGTCATGATCTGGGCATCATCTTGTAAGAATTGCGCGTAAACTTTGGGAATAAGGTGCGCGATAGTGGGGCGATCAAGGGCGTATTGTTGTGCCAACGCGTCTAAGAGGGCGGCGTTTTTAAACACATTCCCCCCCCCACTTTGCCCATCGACTAAAAGGTCCTCTAAAGCCTGAGTGATGCGCTCTTGCATCTGCAAAGCCGCCTTATTGGTGAAAGTGAGGGCTAAAATCTCATGGGCGCGCGCGCCCTTCAATAGCAACGCCACATAACGCAACACCAACGCAAAGGTCTTCCCGCTCCCCGCTGAGGCACGCAAAGCCAACCAAGGGCTTTCTGAAGTTAGCATACTCCAATCCTTTTTAGCGCGATTATACTATAGCCCCTGTGTGGCTTGCAGGCTTTTTTGAGCAATTTGGGTGATTTGATCCCATTGCCCCTTTGCCATTAAATCTTGAGGGGTGAGCCATGAACCCCCCACGCAAGAAACATTTTCTAAGGCTAGATACGCGCCCATGTTCTCTAAGCTAACCCCCCCAGTGGGGCAAAATTGCACCCCCTTAAAGGGCGCGCTAAAGCTTTTAAGCAATTTTACCCCCCCCACCGCTTCAGCGGGGAAGAGTTTTAACGCCTCAAAGCCATATTCTAAAGCCAACATCAATTCCCCCGCGCTCGCCACACCCGGGATCAAAGCGATGTCAGCTCCTTGGACTTCTTTGGCGAATTTGGCATTGATCCCCGGGCTAATGGCAAAGCGCGCGCCTGCCTTTTTTGCCTGCTCTAACATGAAGGCATTTAAAATTGTGCCCGCTCCCACAATCGCCTCGGGCACTTCTTTAGCAATCAGGGCAATCCCCTCTAGCGCGCCTGCTGTGCGCAAGGTGATCTCTAAAATTTTGATCCCCCCTTTTAAAAGGGCTTGAGCTAGGGGCACGCCCTGCTTGGGGTCTTGCAAAGTGATCACGGGGATGAGCGGACCGGTGTTTAAAACTTCTTGTGCTTGCATTGATGACTCCTTAATTTCCAAAACTTGTTGCCCCAGTTTCTGCGCTAGTGGTTACACTTCTAAAGCCACTAAAAAGCTCGCGCCCACTCCCAAAATGATCGCGTGGCGCGGGGTTGGCTTTTCTAGCCTCCCACTCTGTAGGCTTGACAAGTGCTTGCAAAACCCCCTTTTTAGCGTCCAAAAGCACCTCATCGCCCTCTTGCAAGAGCGCGATCGCCCCGCCTAATAGGGCTTCTGGGCTTAAATGGATCGCCGCAGGGACTTTGCCCGATGCTCCGCTCATGCGCCCATCGGTGAGCAAAGCCACTTGAAAGCCTTGATCTTGGAGTGTGCCTAGAATGGGGGTGAGTTTGTGTAACTCGGGCATACCATTAGCCCGTGGTCCTTGATAGGGTAACACTGCGATGAAGTCGCGATTCAAATCCCCTTGTTTAAAACGATCTAAAAACTCTTGTTGGGAGTGAAATACAAGAGCGGGGGCTTGGATTTTTTGGTGTTGTTCAGCCACAGCAGAGATTTTGATCACCGCGCGCCCTAGATTGCCTTTGAGGGTTCTTAAGCCCCCATCTACACTAAAGGGTTCTTTTACAGGACGCACAATGTTGGTATCTAAACTCTCTAATACGCCCTCTTTGTAAGTGAGAGTGCCCTCTAACAGATAGGGGTTTTTAGTGTAAGCCTCTAGCCCAACTCCTACGATCGTCTCACAATCCTCATGCAAGAGCCCAGCGCGCAACAATTCGCGCACCACGAATGCCAGCCCCCCAGCGGCTTCAAATTGATTCACATCGGCTTTGCCATTAGGATAAACGCGCGCAAGCAGGGGGGTGAGCTTAGAGATCGCATCAAAATCATCCCAATTAATGATGATCCCCGCGGCTTTGGCAATCGCCACGAGGTGGATGGTATGATTTGTCGATCCCCCGGTTGCCATCAAGCCCACCATCGCATTGATCATATTTTTTTCACTCAACAACACCCCGATAGGCTTGACTTCTCGAGTTGCCATGTGTGTCGCAGCCGCCTTGACTAGGGCTTGCCTTAAAGAAGTGTTGGGGTTGATGAAAGCCGAATTGGGTAGGTGTAAGCCCATCAGCTCCACCATCATTTGGTTAGAATTTGCTGTGCCATAAAAGGTGCAAGTGCCCACAGAATGGTAAGATTGCATTTCACTCTCTAACAATGCGTCCCGCGTGATCTTACCTTGGGCGAAGAGTTCGCGCGTTTTGGATTTTTGCGCATTAGAAATCCCGCTAGTCATCGGACCTGAGGGCACAAAGATACTGGGCAAATGCCCAAAATGCAACGCACCAATGAGTAACCCGGGCACGATCTTATCACACACCCCCAAATAAAACGCCCCATCAAAGACATTATGAGAGAGCGCGATCGCACTACTCATCGCGATCACATCGCGCGAAAAGAGACTAAGTTCCATGCCCTCATAGCCTTGCGTGATCCCATCGCACATTGCCGGCACTCCCCCAGCAAATTGCGCGCTCAAACCATGTTTAGCTAGCTCTTCTTTGAGCAGATCGGGGTAGGTTTTAAAGGGCTGGTGGGCAGAGAGCATATCATTGTAAGCCGAGACAATGGCAAAATTGCGTCTTTGGGTGTCTTTGATCGTGTCTTTGAGGTGGGGAGGCAGGCTGGCGTAAGTGTGGGCTAGATTCGCACAACCCAAGTCCTTACGCGCGATTTTACCTTGATGTTGCGCGATACGCTCCAAATAAGCTTGGCGGGTGGGCTTGCTGCGTTCTCTGATTATTTTTGTAACATGCTCTAGGGCTTTTAGTGCCATTGGCGATCCTTATGCGTGTAGTGTGCGCCTAAAGTATGCTATCTTTTTGGTAAAAGTATCCCATGCCCTAGGTGGGCTTTTAAGGATTTGTATGCGTGAAGGTCGTTTTATTTTGCTGGGCGCAACGGGGGATTTAGCCCTGCGCAAGATTTTTCCTGCCCTTTATAAAGCTTACAAGGATCAACTATTAACCCCTAGTATTTTAGCCACAGGGCGTTCGCGTCTTAGCCAAGCAGAGTTTTTGCACCTATTAGACACCAAAACAAAACCCCATCTTAAAAATCTTGATCTGACATTATGGGAAAGTTTTACCCAACACATTGAGTATGTAGCGGTGGATTTAACCCAAGCGCAGGATTTCAAGGCGCTTACAAAGTGTCCTCTCCACCCCAATACAATTATTTATTTTTCTATCGCTCCGGAGTTTTTTGCAATCGCGTGCGAACACTTAGCCCAAGTGGGGCTAAATGCCCCCAAAGTCAAAATTGTCTTAGAAAAACCCCTAGGGGTGAATCTACACTCCGCGCGCGCCATCCATCAAAGCATCGCCCAGCACTACCAAGAAAGCCAGATTTATCGCATCGATCATTACTTAGGCAAACAGAGTGTGCAAAATCTCTTGCATTGGCGCGCCTCTAATGCGCTCTTACAAACCCTTTTGCATAAAGACCATGTCGATCATGTGCAAATGAGTGTGTGCGAAACTTTGGGGGTGGAGAGTCGGGGGGGCTTTTACGACCCTATGGGGGCTTTGCGCGACATGCTCCAAAACCACATGCTCCAAATGCTCACTTTGCTCACCATGCCCCTGCCCTCAAACCTAGATGCCTCCTCCATCCGCCAGGCTAAACGCGCCTTGCTCCAAAGCCTCAAACCCCTAGATCACCAAGCCCTCTTAGCCCAAGTGGTGCGTGCCCAATACAGCGCACATGGAGATTTTGTAGGCTATCGCCAAGAACCCCATGTCAATCCTAATAGCCAAACCGAAACCTTTGTCGCGCTCAAATTAGAGATTGCGCGCCCCGAGTGGGCGGGTGTGCCCTTTTATTTGCGCACGGGCAAGCGCATGGGAGCTTCTTTCGTGCAAGTGGTGGTTAGCTTTAAGGGGGGTAGTCCCCTCATCTTTACCATCCAGCCCAATCCTGCGATCTCTTTGAATCTAGCCCCCATTACCTTGCAAACAGCCCTAGAGAGTGGCATGGACGCTTACCAACGCTTGATCTTAGATGTCTTTGACTCTAATCAAAGTGCTTTCAACCACCAAGACGAATTAGAAGCCGCGTGGGTGTGGCTTGATCCCATCTTGCAAAGCTGGCAAGCCAATGAAACTCCCTTGTATTTCTACCCAGCGGGGAGTTTTGGACCACAAGAAGCCTTTGATCTACTAGAGAGAGAGGGGCGCGCGTGGGCAAAGGGGGTGGGCTGTGTTTGAGTTTGTGGAACACTCCGATACAGAAATTTATGCCAAGCTAGCCTATGCATTTGCACAGAGTCTGCACAATCTTGGCAACAAAACCGCATATCTCGCCTTCTCAGGGGGCAAAAGCCCTATTCCCTTTTTAGAACGCTTGGTAGGAGAAGATGTGGCGTGGGATCGTTGCGCCTTAAGCTTAGTAGATGATCGCATTGTCCCCCCCGATCATAAGGATAGCAACGCGCTCTTGATCCATAGACATTTTTTAGACAAAGTGCGCTCTAAATTTAAAATTGAAGCACCCTTTACCCCCTTAGTTACAGATGCTAGCCTCCCCCCCGAGATGATCTTAGCAAAAGCCCTCGAGAGTTACAAACAACCTGATTTAGCCCTGCTTGGCATGGGTTTGGATGGGCACACCGCCTCGCTTTTCTCCGATGCGCCTGAATACGAACACGCCCTAAGCACCACCCAGCCCCTTGTGCTCACCACGCCTCAAAATGCCCCCCACAAGCGCATTAGCATGAGTTTGCACGCTTTAGAGAGTTGTAAAGAAACTTGGTTGCTCATCTCAGGGGAGGAGAAGCGCAGGGTTTTTGATGAGGCTGCTAAGGGGATCAACCCCAAACTCCCCATTTCTTTTATCTTACATTCTAAAAAGGTAAACTGCCATGTCTTCTACACCCGATAAAACTTACCCCCGCCTCTTAGCTGACATTGGAGGCACAAACGCGCGTTTTGGGCTAGAGGTCGCCCCTGATAAAATTGAGTGCATTGAGGTGTTTGCCTGTCAGGATTATAACACCGTCGTGGATGCGATCAAGGCTTATCTAGCCAAGACCAATAACCCCCCCGTCAAATACGCCGCCATCGCCATCGCTAACCCTGTAGTGGGCGATTGGGTGCAAATGACCAACCACCATTGGGCATTTTCCATTGAAACCACCCGTCAAGCTTTGAAATTAGAGGTGTTGATCCTCATCAACGATTTCACCGCCCAAGCTTACGCCCTCTCCAAGCTCAACACAGAAGAGTTATTGCAAGTGGGGGGGAGCGCGTGCGAGTTGCACGCCCCCAAGCTGGTTTTAGGTCCGGGCACAGGGCTTGGAGTGAGCGCGCTCATCCCTTGTTGCGATGGCTCTTACACCGCTCTAGCGGGCGAGGGGGGGCATGTGAGTTTTGCGCCCTTTGATGACACGGAGATTATGATCTGGCATTATGCGCGTAAAAAGTATGGGCATGTCTCTGCCGAGCGTTTTTTAAGCGGGGCGGGGCTGGTGCTCATCCATGCCGCTTTAGCTGATAGAGAGGGGATGCAACCCCCCCAAATGACCCCTGAAGTTATCAGCCAACAAGCGCTCAGTGGCAAATCCCCCCTATGCCGTTTGACTTTGGATATTTTTTGCACCATTCTAGGCACGGTGGCTTCTAACATGGCTTTGATCTTGGGAGCGCGCGGGGGAGTGTATCTCTCTGGGGGGATTATCCCGCGCTTCATTGATTATTTTAAAACCTCGCCCTTCCGTCTGCGTTTTGAAAACAAGGGGCGTTTTGCGGCGTATTTGGCGGCTATCCCCGTCTATGTGGTGCTCTCTAAACACCCGGGTTTAAAGGGTGTGGCTGTGGCGTTGGATAACCACCTAAGGGTGCATCCATGAGTTTGACCGCCTTAAACGCTTTCAAAGCCTTAGAAACGCATTTCCAAGCCTTAAAGCAAGCGCACATGAAAGATCTATTCGCTAGTGATCCCAAACGCGCCACGCGTTATTTTCTCAAAGTGGGGGGTTTGTCTTTAGATTATTCTAAAAACCGCATCAATGATGAAACCTTGGAACTTCTCCAAGATTTAGCAAAAGAATGCGCCCTAGAGCGCAAAATTCAAGCCATGTTTTCAGGCGCAAAGATCAACACCACAGAGGGGCGCGCGGTATTACATACCGCCCTGCGTAACCAGTCCTGCGAAAAAGTCATGGTAGATGGGCAAGATGTGATGCCCAAAGTGCGCGAGGTGCTTGCGCGCATGGCGGACTTTAGCGATGCTCTGCGTTGCGGGCACTGGCTAGGCTACACCAATCAGATCATCACCGATGTGGTCAATATTGGCATTGGGGGTTCAGACTTGGGCGCGTTGATGGTGTGCAAAGCTTTAAAACGCTATGCCCACCCGCGCTTGAATATGTATTTTGTTTCTAATGTGGATGGGATTCAAATCCAAAGCGTGCTAGATAAGATCCACCCAGAAACCACGCTCTTTATTGTGGCTTCTAAGACTTTTTCTACCCAAGAAACCTTAACAAATGCCCTGAGCGCGCGCGCGTGGTTTTTAGCCCATGCCCATGATGAAACCCACATTGCCAAGCACTTCGTAGCGGTCTCTACGAATAAGCAAGCCGTGCAAGATTTTGGGATCGACACGGCTAACATGTTTGAGTTTTGGAACTGGGTGGGAGGGCGTTATAGTTTGTGGTCGGCTATTGGGCTTTCTATTATGATCTATCTAGGTAAGGAGAATTTTCAAGAACTACTAGAGGGGGCTTACGAGATGGATGTGCATTTCAAAAACGCGCCCTTTGAACACAACATGCCCGTGATTTTAGCCCTGCTAGGGATTTGGTATGTGAATTTTTTTGATGCGGGTAGCCACTTGATCGCCCCTTACGATCAATATTTGCGTTATTTTCCTAGATTTATCCAACAGTTAGACATGGAGAGCAATGGCAAACGCACCACTTTGGGGGGGGAGGTGGTGGATTATGACACCGGACCCATTATTTGGGGGGATATTGGAATCAACTCCCAACACGCTTTTTTCCAACTGCTCCATCAAGGCACGCATTTAACCCCCATTGATTTTATCGCCTCTTTGAGTAAGGAGGGCAATTTACCCGGCCACCATGAAATACTCCTTAGCAATGTCTTTGCCCAAGCGGAAGCGTTTATGAAAGGTAAGGACTATAACCAAGCACTCAAGCAGCTTTTAGACAAGGGCATGGACACCCCCAGCGCGCGCGCGCTTGCTCCTCACCGGGTGTTTTCGGGCAACCGCCCCAGCAATATGATCTTATTAGATGCGATCACTCCTAGGAGTATTGGGAATTTGGTCGCGCTTTATGAACATAAAATTTTTGTGCAGGGGGCTATTTGGGACATCAATAGTTTCGATCAATGGGGGGTGGAATTGGGCAAGGAGTTAGCTAAGGACATTTTAGCCCAGTTGCGCGAGGGGAGCGCACAAAACCCCCATGACAGCTCAACACAACATCTCATCCATCTTTATAAAACCTACAATAAAGGAGTTTTACATGCAGACAAAGAATAATAATTTTGCCCTGGCCAGTTTGACGGGATTGTTTTTCATGATGGGTTTTATCACAGTGCTCAACGACGCTTTGATGCCCCACTTGAAGAAAATCTTTGAGTTAAACTACTTTGAGGCATCTTTGATCCAATTTTGTTTCTTTGGCGCGTATTTTATCATGGGGGGACCTTTTGGGAAACTCTTAGATAAGATTGGCTACCCGGCTGGGGTAGTGGGGGGGTTTTTAATCACCGCCTTGGGCTGTGTCCTCTTTTACCCGGCCGCTTCTATGGCTTCTTATCCCATCTTTTTGGGCGCTTTCTTCGTCCTAGCGAGCGGGATTGTGCTCTTGCAAACCGCGGGTAACCCCTTTGTAACTTTGCTAGCCCCAGGCAAGGAAGCCACCGCCCTCACTTTGGTGCAGGCTTTCAACTCACTAGGCACATTCTTAGGTCCACACTTTGGGGCGTTGCTCATCATCTCTGGCACGGCTGAAGTGGTGGATAAGGTTAAAGAAGCCCAATCCGTGCAAGTGCCCTACTTGATCATTGCCGGGGTGGCGATCTTACTAGCTGTCGTGTTCTACTTGCTCAAATTGCCCGATGTGCGCGAGCGCGCGGAGCAAATTAGTGAGGAAAACCACGATGGCAAGCAGAGTATGTTTGAATACAGCCACCTAGTTTTTGGGGCGTTAGCCATTTTCTTTTATGTGGGCGCAGAAGTTTCCATTGGGACTTTCTTAGTCAACACGATGGAACAGGTCGCAGGTTGGGACAGCAAAACCGCCACGCACTTCATTAGTTTCTATTGGGGCGGGGCGATGGTAGGACGCTTTTTAGGGAGCGCAATCATGGCTAAGATCGCGCCTAATAAATGTTTGGCGTTCAACGCAGCCATGAGCGCGCTCTTGTTGGTGCTGGCTATTATCTTTGATAGCCATGCCACTATTTATGTCCTATTGGCGATCGGGCTTTTCAATTCCATTATGTTCCCCACCATCTTCTCTCTAGCGACTAAAAATCTAGGTAAATTCACCAGCCAAGCCTCTGGGCTCATCTGTATTGCCATTGTCGGGGGCGCGCTCATCCCACCCGTGCAAGGTTTGGTAGCCGATAGTATGGGGCTTATTGTCTCTTTTCTAGTGCCCATGGTGTGCTACTTCTACATCATCTTCTTTGCCTTACAGGGCTATAAAGTCGTCTCAGATAGGGACTAGGTTACAAAGGAGGGGTTAATGTTTGAGCGCGCGCCATAGCTGGGCTTGATCCATGGTGGCAATCCCTAAATCTTGGGCGCGTTTTAGCTTGCTCCCCGGATTATCTCCATAAATGAGTAAGTGGGTGCTCGCGCTCACACTGCTTTTCACACACGCGCCCAAACTTTCTAAACGCGCGCTCAAGGCTTCCCTAGAGATACTAAAAGTGCCGCTCAACACGATGTTTTTTTGGCTGAACATAGAGGATTCTTGAGAAGAAGTCGGGGGTGTGGGTTCTATAAGCGCAAGCAAACATTTTAGCAAAGCCCCATTGTCCTGCAAGAATCGCGCCAGCGCGCCAGCCATTTTATGCTCAAAACCCGGCAAGGCTCTAAAATCCTGCGCGCGTTTTGCAAACACCTCTAAGCCAAAGGCTTGGGCTAGGGCTTTGCTTGCCCCCTTGCCAATGTGCTCGATTCCTAGCGCGTTGATCAAACGCCACAAGGGGGCGCGCTTGGTGTTGGCGATCGCCTCTAAGAGATTTTGGGCGCGCTTGTGTTTCCAGCCCTCTAGGGCGCATAAACTCTCTAGTTTGAGGGTGTAGAGGTCTGCAATATTACTAATGAGTTTAGCCTCTAGTAATTGCGCCACCACTTTATCGCCCAAGCCGGCGATGTTTAAGCCATGTTTAGAGGCAAAATGCACAATTTTTTCCTTGATCTTGGGGGGGCAGTGGGGGTTGGGGCAGAACAGGGCGCGATCCCTATGGCTAAGATCGCGCGCGCAACGGTGGCAAAAGGGCTTGCAAACCAACGCCCCTTCACACGCTAAACACCGCGTGCTTAGGGCATTTTTGGCGTATTTGCGCACAAAGACATGGCAGGTGGGGCAGAAATTGGGCTTGTTTTGCAAGAGCAAGGACATCTTACAAACCGGGCAATGCTTGAGCTCTTGTTGGGCTAAAAGAGTGGCGCAGGCGGGGCAATGTGTGGGGGGGATAATGGGGGTTTGTGAGCCATCGCGTAGGTGTTCTAGGGGCTTGATGAGCTTGGGGATCACATCTCCACTTCTAATCACCACCACCATGTCATTGAGCATAAAGCCCTTTTGCTGGATTTCCGTGTAATTATTCAGTGTGGCTTTGGAAACGCGCGCTCCATCGAGTGTTATGGGTTTCAAGATCGCCACAGGGGTGATCGCCCCCGTGCGCCCAATTTGGGGGACAATGCCCAGGAGTTTGGTGTGTTTTTCAAGAGCAGGGAATTTATAGGCGATAGCAAAGCGGGGGGCTTTGAGGGTAAAACCTAATTCTCTTTGCATGCTAAAATCATCCACCACCACCACCATGCCATCCATACCCACTTGGGCGTGCGCGCGCTGGGCATGCAATGTGGCGTAGGCGCGCTCGATGTCTGCTAAATGGGCGCAGGCGATAAAGCGTGTGGGCAAAAAGCCATCGCCCATGATCGCCTCCATCATCGCCTTAAAGCTAGGTTTGCTAGGGTGGCAATGCCCCAAACCCCAAGGCATAAAAGTGAGTTTACGCGCGGCGCAAATTTTGGGATCGAGCTGGCGCAAGCTCCCTGCAGCGGCATTCCTAGCGTTGGCAAAGAGGGGTTGTCCTTGATCTAGGCGTTGCGCGTTGAGATTTTCAAAATCTGTGTTCTCGATCACAACTTCCCCGCGGATTTCTAGGGGATCCATATAGGCGATACGCAGGGGGATTGAGGGGATAGTCTTAGCGTTGTGGGTAACTAATTCGCCTTCTATGCCATTGCCCCGCGTTGTCGCGCTCACTAATTTGCCTTGATCGTAAAAAAGATTGAGAGAAACCCCATCGAGCTTAGGCGAACAGGTGAAACTAGCATGGGGATAAACTTTAAAAATGCGTGTTATCCAAGTTTGCAAACCCTCTACATCAAAGACATTGTCTAAACTCCACATGCGCTCTAAATGGGTGTGTTTGGGTAAATACGCAAGCAAAGCCCCGCCCACGCGCTGGGTGGGGGAGTGTTCTAAAATCTGCTCGGGGTGGGCGCGTTCGTATGTGAGGGCTTGCTGGTAGAGGCTGTCATACTCAAAGTCGCTAATGAGGGGATTGTCTAGCACATAGTAGTGGTAGGCGTATTGGCAGAGTTGTTCTATAAGAACTTGGTAATCGTGAAAAGTTTGTATCATTGTCCAGTCTTTGCTATAATGAAAAATTATAGCGGACTTTCATTAAGACAAAGGATGAGTGTGATTAGCGATGTGGACACCACGATCTCTTTGCATTTGAATAACGAAGCCCAGTTTCTGTGTTTTACGCTGAGCGATGATTCCAATAATGACGCTGAACTCTATGGGATCAATATCTTTAAAATCCGTGAAATCATTTATTACGATGGCGATGTTACCGAAACTGTGGGGGGCAATGAGGGCATGATGGTGGGCTTTTTAACCATTAGGGGGGAATCAGTGCCCTTGATTGATGTGGGGCGTTGGTTACACTATGAGCCTAGCAACCCCAATAAAGACTTGGGCGATGCCTCCATCAAGAGTAAAGAAAATTTGGTGATCGTGTGTGAATTTTCTAGCTGTGTGGTGGGGTTAAAAATCTTTGCGATCAAGCGCATTGTGCATAAGAATTGGAGCGATGTGAGTGTGGGGGATAAACAGGGCTTTGGAGCGGGGGGTAAGGTGAGCGCGATCACGCGTTTTGAACAGGATCGCGTGATTCAAATCTTAGATGTGGAGCGTATGCTCATAGACACCTTCCCGGATTTGCAAGAATTGGATTATCTCAAAGCGCAATTTGTGGAGGCTATTAAAAGCGATAAACTAATTTTCATCGCTGAGGACTCCCAAGTGGCGATGAAAAATCTAGAAAAGATCGTGGAAAATCTCCATCTCAAATACGAGAGCTTTGCCAATGGAGAAGCCCTACTCAAACGCCTATTTGAGGACAATATGTTAGATCAAGTGGGGGCGGTGATCACCGATTTAGAAATGCCTATCGTGTCTGGCTTTGAGGTGCTCAAGCGCATTAAAGAGGACGCGCGCACCAAGCACCTGCCCGTGATTATCAATTCTTCGATGAGTAGCGAGTCTAATAAACAGCTTGCTGATTCTTTGCATGCCGATGGCTTTGTGATCAAATCCCATCCAGATGAAATTCAAGAACTCTTGCACGCGTATTTGCAAGTCTGAATAAAAGGAAATTGATGTTAAGGACGCATTTATGCGCCCAAGTGGGCGAATCTTTGTTGGGGCAGAGGGTAGAGCTGTGCGGATGGTGTCATAATTACCGCGACCATGGGGGGGTGATCTTTATTGATTTGCGCGATAAAAGCGGGTTAGTGCAATTGGTGTGCGATCCTAATTCGAGCGCTTATGAGCAGGCTAATTTAGTGCGCCATGAATTTGTTTTGATTGCGCAGGGAATCGTGCGCTTGAGAGGGGAGGGTTTAGAAAACCCCAAACTCAAAACCGGTAAGGTGGAGGTGGTGCTAGAGAGCTTGCGTATTGAAAATAAGAGTCTCACCCCCCCCATTGCCATTGGGGATTCAAGCGTGAATGAAGATTTGCGCTTGCAATACCGCTTTTTGGATTTGCGCGCCCCTAAGAGTTATGAAATCTTTAAAATGCGTAGCCGTGTGGCTAAGGCAGTGCGCGATTGTTTAGATAGTTTGGACTTTTTAGAGATAGAAACCCCCATGTTGGCTAAAACCACCCCCGAGGGAGCTAGAGATTTCTTAATCCCTAGCCGTGTGCATGATGGCGCATTCTTTGCCCTGCCTCAGAGCCCCCAACTCTTTAAGCAACTTTTAATGGTGGCGGGCATGGATCGCTATTACCAGATTGTCAAATGCTTTAGAGATGAGGATTTGCGCGCCGATCGCCAGCCCGAATTTACCCAAGTGGATGTGGAGATGAGCTTTTGCACCCAAGAGGATGTGTTGCAAGTGGCTGAGACTCTACTGCAAGCCGTCTTTAAAAGCGTGGGCATAGAGGTAGCGACCCCTTTTAAACGCATGGACTACATGGAGGCAATGGAGACATACGGGAGCGATAAGCCCGATTTGCGCTTTGAGCTGCCCTTAATAGAAGTGGGCGATCTCTTTGTGGATTCTAGCAATGACATCTTTAAAAAGATCGCTAGCGATCCTAAAAAGAACCGCTTTAAAGCTTTGCGCGTGCCCGGGGGGGATAGTCTTAGCCGTAAATACTTGAGCGAGGCAGAGAGTTTTGTGCGTGGCTTTGGGGCACAGGGGCTAGCTTATTTGCAAATCAAAGCAGAGGGGGCTAAAGGTCCTTTAGTAAAATTTTTAAGTGAAGAGTGCCTACAAGAGCTTTTAGCGCGCACGCAGGCGCAGGTGGGGGACATTCTCTTTTTTGGTGCGGGGGCAAAAAAAATCGTCTGGGATTACATGGGGCGTTTGCGTCTGAAATTAGGACAGGATTTAAACCTCATTGATTCCAACACCTTTAATCTCTTGTGGGTGCTAGATTTTCCTATGTTTGAGAGTGCTGAGGGCAAACTCAGTGCCGCGCACCACCCCTTTACCATGCCCAAAGATTTAGAAAATGAAGACCTAGAGGAGATGCGCTCAATCGCCTATGACATTGTGCTCAATGGAGTAGAGTTGGGCGGGGGGAGTGTGCGCATCCACAAAGAGGAGATTCAAGCTAAGGTTTTTGAGTTGCTAGGCATTAGCCCAAGTGAGGCGCAAGAAAAATTTGGTTTCTTTTTAGAGGCATTGCGCTATGGCGCGCCCCCCCATGCGGGCTTTGCCTTAGGGCTGGATCGCCTCGTGATGTTACTGGCTAAAGTGCCCAGTATCCGCGATGTGATCGCCTTCCCCAAAACCCAAAAAGCTACCTGCCTACTCAGCCAAGCCCCTAGCCGCGCTTCTGAGGAGCAATTAAGAGAATTGCATATCCGTTTAAGAAACCCTGAAAGGAAACATTGATGAAAAACCTATTTTTGATTATTGGCGCGCCCGGGAGTGGCAAAACCACAGACGCACAGCTGATTGCCCAGCGTAATAGCGCGCAGATGGTGCATTATTCTACTGGCGATCTCTTGCGCGCTGAGATCGCCAAAGAGAGTGAGCGCGGGCAACAAATTGCCCAATACACTAATAAGGGCGATTTAGTGCCCTTAGAAATTGTAGTAGATACAATCATCAACGCCATTAAAAACGCCCCTAAGGACACCATTATCATAGATGGCTACCCGCGCAGTGTGGAGCAAATGCAGGCTTTAGATCGCATGCTCAAAGCCCAAGAAGAAGTGCGCTTAAAGGGCGTGGTGGAAGTCAAGGTGAGCGAACCAGTGGCTAGAGAGCGCGTGTTAGGACGCTCAAGGGGAGATGATGACAACATAGAGGTTTTTAACAAGCGCATGCAGGTGTATAGAGAGCCTTTAGAGAGTATTTTAGAGTTTTACAAAGCCCTAGAGGTGCATCAAGAAATCAATGGAGAGCGGGGCATTGAGGAGATTGTAAGCGATATAGAACAACACATCAAAACCACTTTATAAGGACAATCATGCAAATCCAGCACATCAAAACCGGACAAAACCCCGATGCGATCAATGCGATCATTGAAATCCCCTATGGCTCAAAAGTGAAATACGAAGTGGATAAAGAAAGTGGCGCGGTTGTAGTCGATCGCGTGCTCTACCCTTCTATGGTGTATCCGGCTAATTACGGCTTTGTGCCCCACACTTTGGGCGGGGATGGCGACCCGGCTGATATTTTGGTGCTCAATGAAGACCCCTTGCAGGCAGGGAGTGTGATCAAATGCCGTTTAATCGGGGTGTTGTTTATGGAAGATGAGGGCGGGGTAGATGAAAAACTCTTAGCCCTGCCCACAGAAAAAATCGATCCGCGCTATGTTAAAATCCAAAGCCTAGAGGATTTACCCCCCATCACCCTAGAAAAAATCAGACATTTCTTTGAAACCTATAAAGATTTAGAAAAAGACAAATGGGTGAAGGTGAAAGGTTTTGGCAACAAAGCCCAAGCTAAGGAGGTGTTAGAAAAAGCCATAGAGGATTACAAAAAATAGCTATGGACTTGCACGCTTAGTGCGAGTCTAATATGCTATGAGTTTGGGGAGGGTAACAAAATTGTTTTGAATTTTGAAACAATGGGGTAAATCCCCTTGCTTTATTTACCTTTTTATGCTACATTCACCCATTCACCCATTCACCCATTCACCCATTCACCCATTCACCCATTCACCCATTCACCCATTCACCTAGGGGCTAGGGGCTAGGAGGGGGAGAGTGCGGTTTGTAGGAGTTTGGTATGAAGCAAAAGCTCGATTTATTGGCTTTGATTAAAAGCCATGACACGCTTTTGATTGACGAGAGTGCTTTAGTCAATGGCGTTTTTTGGAAGATCTACAACGACTCCCTTAAAGAAATTCTACACAGGACTCAGAAAAAAATCGGGGTGCCCGAGGATGTTTTAGAGCGCATCAACGAGCAACGCGCCAGCGATGCGCATTACCAAAAGGCTTATAAAAGGTATCTCTCCATCCAAAGGGAGGTTGTCAGCGTGCCCGGGACACTCACAGAGATCATTAAATCTAAGAAAAACTTACTCTTCACTAGAAACAAAGCCCTAGCCCAAATTGCCACGCGCTCCAAACAAAGCACGATTCTTTTTCTCTCTGTGTCTAAAAAGTGTTTTGAATTTTTCAACGCGCAGGTCAAGGAGGATATTAGCAAGCCTAGATACCACAAACCCCATATATCTACGGGTAAATTGCAACTAAACTCTATCCCCCAAGAGGGAGAGGAGGCGTTTTACAACCACAATGGCAAGCAACACAGCGTTAGTCTCATTCAGGTCTTAAGTCAGGGGGGCGAGGGGATTGTTTATACCACCAACACGCCCATGCTGGCTAAAATCTATGGGCACAAGCATAAGAGCGTGCGGACCGGGGGCGTGCCTGATTACACCCCTAAGAAACTCGCCCTACTTGTCAAAGCTAAAGTGAGCAAACAAGTGTGCATGCCCACATGCCTACTCAAAAACCAGCAGGGTGAATGCGTGGGTTATTTAATGCCTAAAGCAGAGGGCAAGACCTTACAGCACATTTTAGGGGGCTCTAAGGATAAAGCCACGCATATCCCTAACTGGGGCACAAAGGATTTGGTGCGCCTGTGCATGAGTTTTTTAAAAACCATCCAATCCTTGCATGACAAGGGGATTCTAGTGGGCGACATCAACCCTAATAATCTCATGTTTACCCAAAACGCGGAGATGTTTTTCATTGATTGTGATAGCTACCAAATAGATAAATACCCCTGTCCGGTTGCCGACCCCGCCTACCTTGTGCCAGAGCACTTAGGCAAGCACATGACCGAGGTGATGCGCTCTAAAAGCGATGAATACTTTGCCGTGGCGTGTTTATTATTTGTGATTCTAACCCTAGGCGTGCATCCTTATAACCATAAGGGTTTAGGACGCGATGAGGCAATGAAACAGGGGGCATTTGCCTACCCTCTAAATGGGGGCGACTTATCCTTAGTGCCACAGGGTAGAGCTAGGGATAGCTGGGTGCGCTTGAGCCCCCAATTACAAGAGTGTTTTTATGGGAGTTTTCAAAAAGGGGGCAAATTTTACAGCGCTAAAAAACGCCTCTCCCCACCCAAATGGCTAGATGTCTTAAACAAATTCTACCAACAACTATAACCACAACAAAGGAGTAATAATGAGTGATTTAGACACAGAATACGACAATGAGTTAGCCGACAACCCCACCAAGAGAGTCCCGGTATGTCTTTGTTTGGATACCAGTAGCTCGATGAGTGGTGCGCCCATTGGCGAGGTCAATCAAGGCGTGGATTTGTTTTACCAAGCCGTCAATGACCACCCTATTGCCAAACAAGCCGCGGATGTGTGCATTGTAACCTTTGGCAATAATGGGGTGGATCTCGTGCAAGACTTTGAAAGTATTCGCGATCAATCCGCGCCTAGCTTCAATGCGGGAGGATATACCCCTATGGGTGCGGCGGTGAATGAAGCCCTTGATAGGCTTGAAGAGCGCAAAAAAGAATATAAAGACAATGGCACGGAGTATTTTCAGCCATGGCTAGTCATCATCACTGATGGCGAACCCACAGATGACATTAGCAGTGCGTCTAGGCGATCGAGCGATCTAGCTAATAACAAGAAACTCTCAATCTTCCCCATCATTGTAGAGGGAGGCGATGCGAACACTTTGGGGCAGTTTTCCCCACAACGCCGCCCTGTCAAATTGAAGGGCTTAAATTTTAAAGAGTTTTTTAAATGGCTAGCAGCCAGTATTGCCGTGGTTTCTCAGTCGCGCCCCGGACAAACGGTAGCGATGCCTCCTATGGACGATTGGGCGGAAATGGATGTCTGAAATTTGGCACACTATCGGGCACGCTGTGCGGGGCAGAGGGCATGAATTAGAAGACCCGCCCATCCCCTGCCAAGATAAAATTTACCCCCCTAAGCCTACAACCTACAGCGCACCGGGTGAAGTCGCCATCATCGCCCTAGCCGATGGCGCAGGTTCGGCTAGATTCTCCCATTTGGGCGCGCAAAGAACGACAGAAATCGTAGCCCAAGACCTACGCGAAAATTTCACACGCTATATCAATATGGCACACCCCAAAGAGGTTAGTGGCGCGCTTTTGGGGCGAGTCTTGCAAGCCTTGCAAGAGCTCTCTATCGAGCAGACCAACGCACTCCAGCGCGATAAAAGCGATATTGAGGGTATTTTTCAAGCTATTTTGGAGCAAATTAAAGACATACAAACATGGCAAGAGGGGCATAAATTGCCTCTTTTAGAGAGTGTGCAAGCCTTAGTAGAATACACCGCTCAAGATCACCAAAGATGCCAAGAGAGAGCCCAGCAACCTATCCAAAATGCCCTAGTAGGTATGGGTGAGAAAATCAAGACATTGCAACGCGCCTTTCAAGGCGAGGCTTACCAACTCAAATTTAGTCCGCTTAAAAACACGCTTGAAAAATTAGAGGAGGAAATTAAGAGGGCGTATTTGGCACTCTTTAGTGAGGAGAGTTCTAAGGAATTATTTAAACAAATCGCCCCCATAGAGAAACAATACTATACCATCAAAGATGAGATCGATAAGGCTACTGAGAAAGCCAAAAACAAGCGTAAAGGGGGGTTTAAAAGGTTTTTGCAATCGTGTTTGGACTTAGTGGGTTTAGGAAGCGACACTCAAACAGAATCGGAGGGGGTGCTCCACACCTTAGAAAACACCCCTCTTTTTAAACCCAGCTCCACGCCACTAACCATGCCCTCTAAAGCCCTCAAAGACTACAACCTAGAACGGATACAAAGGGCGATTATCAGCCATAAAGACACCCTAAAACAACAAATTGTGCGCTGTTTTGAGAGCTATCAAGCGTTTTTAGACAGAGTAGAAAGTGTCGATTTTAAGGAATGGGATGAGGAAAGTTTAGACTCTTTATCAATCGTTGTGAAGAGCAGGCACAAAGAGCTTAGGAGGCATCTTGAGCAAATCAGGGCGCAAATCCAGCAAGCCAACAAAACCACACAAGCCTATAAAAGCGATCTTTTAAACCAAATACACACCAAAGAGCAGGAATGCGCACGCCTAGAAAGGCAGTTTGAAGGTTTAAAGCGCGATGTGTTGCACTTAGAGGAGAATTTAAACGCAGATTTAGACAAGTTGCACAATAAGCTTATGGGTGTGAGCGCGCCCTACACTTGGCAAACCATGCAAAGTATTTTATTAGCCACTCAAAAAGAGAACCTACAAAAAGACTTTAAGCTCTATGGAGGCTATGCTACACAAAGCACGCAACTTAACCACGATCTCAAAGCTTTGAGTTTGAGTTTGCCCGGGCAAGTTTCAGGTCCGCGTGCTTTTAACAATGTGAGAGAGGCTATAAGAAACAATAAACTCGATAGCCCCCAACCGCTCCAAACCTCCACTACAAAAGATGTGTTAATTGCCCCTAGATACAATGGCTTTTTAGATCACATCAAAACCCTAGAAACACAAGCTCAAGATTTTAAGAATATGCAAGAGTGCCAAAAACAGCTAGAAAATTTTGCAAATGAAGTTACAAGCTTGGACACAACACTAAACCAAGCCTTAAGCTCTCTGATCTCTTGCTGTGGAGATTTACAAACATACATCCAGAAACTCCAAGCCCAAACCCTTTGGCGCGCTGAGGACCTGCGCGCTCTCAACGCCATTCCCCTTGATTCTTGTTTAGATAACCTAGAAAAGGGCTTTGATGTGGAAAAGAGACTCATAGAACGCTTCAAAAAAGAGTTTCAAAAATCTAGCCCATCTGCCCCGCGCTTTAAATTTACATTGCAACATAACTGCCAAAGACTCCAAGAGGTGATCCAAAATAAAGCCTGCGATCTGCACGATCTCGCCTCTACCTTGCTTGTGGTAGCGATTAAGGGCGATGAATTTTTATTATTGCACTTGGGGGATGGTATTTGTGGGGTGTTAAAAGATCGCACTTTAGTGGTCGCCAGCCACCCGGACAATGGCGAATTTAGCAATGAAACCATCTTCACCACCTCCAAAAATGCCGCCTTGAGTGTCAAAATGTTTAAGGGCAACTTGAGCACGAAAAATTTTAGCGGCTTTGTGTTGATGTCTGATGGCGCGGGCGAGTCGTTTTATAAAAACAAAGAGCGCATTTTAGTCCCTCTCTTGCAAGATTACATGAATGTCGCACGCACCCCGGGGTTGCATGACAAAGTCCAAAGTGCCCTAGAAAACTTGCTAGAAACACGCGTGAAAGAAAAAACAACCGATGATTGCAGTGTGGTCATGTTGCTTAGAGAAAGCACAGAGCCTTTAAGCCCTTCAGAGCAGAAACTAAAAGTATTTGTGCAAACTCCCCCCAGTATAAACAAGAGCCAAGCTTAAGCGCGCCTAGCGCGTCTTACTTGGCGATGATCTGTTTGAAATTACCCAAGCTAGGATCAAAGACTAAGAAGCGTTTGGGGATGTTTTTATACTTGATCATGGCGTGGTTGAAATCCTCAATATTGTGCACCGCGATCATCTCGATTTGGCTAATGATGTCCCCATGTTTGAAGCCTAATTCTTCGGCTTTGGAATTGGGCTTGACTTCTTGGACAAACACCCCATGGATCTCAAGAACAAATGCAAGAAGTGGTAGAGGATCATGTTACAACTCACCCACAAGATTGAACTACAGCCTAACAACAAGGCACAGACTCACTTTAGAAAGGCTTTTGGCTGTGCCAGATTAGCTTATAATTGGGGCTTGGCTAAGTGGAGAGAGAATTATCAAAATGGCATTAAATCTAACCGCTTTGCCCTCAAAAAAGAGTTTAACGCTCTTAAAAGAGAAAAATACCCCTTTGTCTATGAGGTTACCAAATACGCCACAGCCCAGCCCTTTACACACCTAAAACTAGCCTTTGACAAGTTTTTTAGAGATTTGAAGTTAGGTAAGGTGAGTTATCCAAAATTCAAAAAGAAAAGAGAATATCAAGGGAGCTTTTACATTGGTGGAGATCAGATAAAGATTATTCAGGGCGATAAAAAGGACTATCTTAAAATCCCTAACTTGCCTAAAATCAAAATGACGCAGAAACTTAGATTTAAAGGCAAAATCAATGGGGCGACTATTTCACAAAACAGCTCTAAGTTTTTCGTTTCAATCCAAATCAACACCACACAAGAGGAGTTTGAGCGCACCCATAAACCTATTAAAAATAACCACGCTCTAGGCATTGACACAGGTATTAAAGCTTTTGTCAGTCTATCTAATGGTTTGCAAATTAGCGCACCCAAGCCCTTAGCTAGGCTGACAAGACGGCTTCAAAGACTTGCTAGACAACTTAGCAAAAAACGCCATTCAAAAACCAAGAATGACAGGATTAAGAAGTCTAGCAATTATCTTAAAGCCAGCTTGCGCCTAAGTGCTTTGCACACCCGCATTGCTAATATCCGCAATGACTTTTTACACAAGCTTAAGCACTGCCCTCATCAGGCATGCTAAAATAAGATGTTTAGAAAGATTGGGGCTGTGTGTATGAGAGCGCGTATCTTTGCTTGTTTCTTGGCGACTTTTGTTTCCAATGGTTTGGCGCGATTTGGCTATGTGGTCTTGATCCCCTTTTTGATCCTCTCAGGCAAGCTTAGCGAAGCCCAAAGTATCCAGCTGGGTATCGCGGTGATGGTGGGCTATATCTTTGGGAGTGCTGCTCTCAACTTCTTGCAAAAATACCTCTCATTAGAAGGCATTGCCAAGATCAGTTTCTTGGTGGTGGCTTTGAGTTTCTTTGCCTGCTTTTTTGATTCCCTGCCCTTTGTCTGGGCGTGGGTGTGGCGTTTTTTAGCGGGCATCGCCTCGGCGTGCTTGATGGTGCTTTCTGCGCCCCTATGCCTATCTTTTGTGCGCGAGCGATCCCGTTCGCTGGTGAGCGGTTTGATTTTTAGTGGGATTGGGGTGGGGGCTGTTTTTAGCGGATTTATTCTGCCCCACTTTGCCCACGCCATTGATTGGGCGTGGGTGTTTCTAGGGGGGATTAGTTTGCTAGCCTTTCTCATTTCTAGCGTCTCTTTAAGGACACTCCACCCCCCTAAGCCAGATCTTGCTACGCGACAGAGTGCTAAAATCCCCTACTTCTTTGTCTTGCTCTTGATCTCTGTTGTGCTAAACGCCATTGGCTATCTGCCCCACACACTCTTTTGGGTGGATTACTTGGTACGCTTCTTGCATTTTAGTAACGCAAGCGCGGGCGCGTCATGGGCATTTTTTGGCTTTGGGGCGGCTTTAGGCACGATTTTAAGCGCTTCGCTAGCCCAATGGGTGGGTTTGAAACACGCTTCCAGCATTATCTTATGCCTCAAAACCCTCTCTTGTCTCATTGCCGCTTATTCTGCCCATCTCTTTTGGTTAGATCTCTCTATTTTTCTAATGGGTTTTGGCACAACGGGGAATTTAACCCTCACTAGCACCATGGCGTTCCACATCATGGGCAAGGCGCATTTCGTGCAAGCTTCCAGCCTTGTTACGATGAGTTTTGGGATTTTCCAAGCTCTTTTTTCTTTTATCTTTACCCTAGCTCTAGGGCATTTGAGCTTCACTTCAATGTTTCTTGTGTGTGGGGTCGCGCTCTTTGTGAGCTTTATTGTGTTACTCCCTATTCCCAAGTCTATCTTTTAGGGATGGATGGGCATTCCTGAGTCCCTAAAATCCTCCTTTTGTTTACCCTGTATTAAAAGAGTTCTTTTAGTGCTCCGCAAGCAACTTTAGTTGCTTATTTTATTCACAAGGAGTTTTTATGGGTAGCATTGGAAGTATGGGTAAACCCATTGAGGGGTTTTTGGTAGCGGCCATCCAGTTCCCCGTCCCCGTGGTTAACAGCCGAGCAGACATTGACAAAAACATTGAAAGCATCATTGTGGGGTTGCGCTCTTTGTGAGCTTTATTTAAGAATGTAGCTACTATGCATATAGCAAATATGAAACGGCAAAATTTTTCCGCATCAAATATCCTGCGCGTTTAAATTGAGGCGTTCTAGCTCTAATTGGAGGTTTCTTGTGGTCTGGCTTAAAATCCCCTTGAGGGTGCTTTGTGCCTGCACGCTAGAGTTAGCCGCTTCAGCCAAAAAAGCCGCTAGATGCCCGCTTTCATCGGCTCTAATAGCGCGTATAAACGCCTCTTGTCTTTGGGTGTATTGAGCGTGTTTTTGTTGTTAGAGTGAAAAGTGCAAGAGAACATCGCGTGCAGCTTAGATCGCACCAATTAGTGCCAGTAGTTAGGTTTGCTCCCTTGCCTTAATAAGCGTTTTGCGCTCTACAGACACCAATGCATGCACCTTATTGGCTTTTAGTCCCCAGTTGCCTCCATGCAAACTGGACTTAATGAGTCCTATGAGTGTTCAAAACAAGTAGGCGTAAGAGGCGATCCAATAGTAGGTTTGGATAAATCCGTGGTGATTAAGGGATTTGATTCTCCCAAAGGGGATTTTTACACCCAACTCCACACGGTGTTGCTGTTCGATTGTGCCCCCCAAACCCACATTGAAAACCCCATTATAACCCATAAAATTGCGCGCGCTCACGGAGCTATTTAAGACTTCTGCGCTTTGAAAATACCCAAACCCCAAGCCCAAATAAGTGCCCACTACCATTTTTTTAGAGAGGCGGTAAAAGTCGTTGATCATATCCACATTGGCGCTTAAAAAAGAATACACTCTAGTGTGTAGGGCGGTGGGTCTGAGCGCCATGATGTAGTCTATATCCACCCTTAGGGCAAAGTATTTATGCGCGTCAAATTGATAGCCCCCATAAATCCCCCATAAAAAGTTATTTTGCCAGGGCGTTGAAGTGGATTTGGTGGTTTGAAAGCCCGTGTTCACCCCGATGAAAATGCGGTTTTTAGATGGATTATCTGCCACAAGAGCCGATCCACACAATAAAAACGCCGCCAATATTCTCATCAAACCCCCCGATAAAATCTCTTAATCTTATCATCTAAGGGAGCTAAGAGGCGATAAAAAATAGGCACGACTAATAGGCTTAGCATCATAGATACCATCAGCCCCCCACTCATGGCAATCCCAATAGGGGATTTCATCGCCGCACCCTGCCCGCTAGCTAGAGCTAGGGGCAACATCCCACACACCATTGCAATGGTGGTCATTAAAATGGGGCGCAAACGCGACTCTCCGGCTAAAATGATCGCCTCCACAATGCCATGCCCTTCTTTGCGCCGATCGTTGGCAATGTCAATAATGAGAGTGGCGTTTTTGCCCACCATGCCAATTAAAAGAATCAAGCCCATTAAAGAAAACATGCTCATAGGCTGGTGCACCAAACCTAGCGCAAAAAACGCCCCAGAGAAACTTAAAGGCATGGTAACCATGATAATTAGGGGCTCTAAAAACGATTCATAAAGCGCAGCTAGGATCATATAAATGAGGATAAACGCTGTGGCAATCGCCACCCCAAAGGCTTGGTTGCTCTCTTTGAGTTTGTCGGCATCCCCTGCAAAGGTGTAGGCTACCCCTTGTGCTAACCACTCTTTAGAGTGCTTTTGGACTTGGGTCAATAACTCGCCCAAATCCACCCCATCAGCGGGTCTAGCTAGCACGGTTACACTGCGTTGGCGGTTATAGCGGGTGATATTAGAGGCGACCTTGCGCTCTGTAATCTCGATCAACCCGTCTAAAAACATCAATTTGCCCTCTTTATTGCGGATTTGTAGGCGTTTGATCGCATCAATGTCTGTTTTTTTATTGGCGGGAACACGGATGATGATGTCGTATTCTCTGCCATGTTCTTTAAAATAGCTCACGCGGTTTTCTCCAGAGAGCGCATCGCTCACCACAGAGGCGATCGCTTGGGCACTCACCCCGTATTTTGTAGTCGCCGCGCGCAAAACCCTTAGCTGGTATTGGGTTTGGGAGTCGGAGGTGTTGGTGTGATAGCCTGCGACCTTGCCTTTTAGCTCCGGGCTCTCTAGTAAGAATTTTTTCAAGCCCGCCACGCTTTTATCCACTAAGGCTTGTGAGGACGCATAGACATACACTTGAAAAGCCGAACTATCCCCCCCGCCAATCAAGGGCACTTGGGCTAGATTGATAGACACCAAATCCTTAGCTTCGGGTAGGGCGTGCAGTTTAACCCCCAAGTCTTTCATGATGGCAAATTGGTTTTTGGTGTGGGGAGTTTTTAGGCGCACATAGAATTTTCCCTTAAAGGTGCTTTGGATATTCCCATAACCCACTTGCATGGAGTCAAATTCCACATCGGGGTCTTTTTCGATCACCGCTTGCAGGGCTTGCATTTTTTTCAACATCTCTTTAAGACTGATGTCGGTATTGGCTTTCACAAAGACATAGAACATACCCCGATCTTCTTGCAACATAAATTCCATGCCCAGCTTTTTAGCCACATGCAAAGAAGATAAAAACACGCCCGCTACCACTAGCCCCACGATCAGTTTATGATTTAAGATCCAAGCTAATAAACGCGCATAAGCCTTTTCCATGCCTTGAAAAAAGGGCTCGGTGCGTTTATAGAGTGCAGAGGGTTTGGGGCTCACTAAAATAGAGCTTAGCATGGGGATGACTGTTACCACCACCACATAGGAGATCACAATAGCCAGCGCGACCGTGATCCCAAAGCTTTGGAAAAATCGCCCTACAATCCCACTCATATTCCCCACTGGAATAAATACGGATAATAACATCGCTGAGATGGCGATGATGGCAAAGGCGATCTCATGCACGCCCTCATAGCTAGCACTCTTTTTATCCATCCCCGCTTCTAATTTTTTGTGGATATTTTCAATAATGACGATCGCATCGTCAATAATAATCCCAATGGAGAGGGTGAGGGCGACCATGGTGAGCATGTTTAAAGAAAAGCCCATCCAATCAATGAGCGCAAAAGTCCCCATCACAGAGATAGGGATACTCATGGCTGAAACAAAGGTGATAGAGAGGCTTCTTAAAAACACAAAGACTACAGAGATCGCTAAAATCCCCCCTAAGATTAAGTCAAACTTGACATCTTTAATGGAGTGGCGGGTGTAGTCTGTGGTGTCTAAAAAGGGGCGCAAAGCATAGCCCGGACTTAGCGCGCGCATCGCCTCCATTTCCCTATAAATGCCATCCACGATTTTAATTTCATTAGCCCCGGCGATCTTTTGTACCTCTAGCACAATGCCCTGTTCGTGCCCATAACTCGCGTAAGTGATGTCTGGATCGATGCCCTTTTCAAGGGTAGCAATATCGCTCAAGCGCACATGGTTGCCAATTTGGATATTGGCTAGATCGTTTAGGGTATAGCTATTGCCATCTACTAAAATAGCGTAATTCTTTTGATCCCCGACAATCTTACCCCCGTCCATCTCTAGGTTTTGGGTTTTAAGGGCGTTGTAGAGGTCTACATAAGTGAGCCCGTATTTATTCATCAAGCTAGGATCGGCATAAATGCGTACCTGCTTTTCTTGAAAGCCCTGCAACTGCACCCCGCCCACACCATCGATCTTTTGGAGCATGGGTTTGATGATGTTTTTGGCGTGGTCGTTGATCTCAGCTAAAGTTTTTTGCTTGCTAGTTAAAAAGATAGAGAGGATTGCCTGTCCGCTGGTGTCTACCTTATCAATGGCAGGCTTGCGGATATTGGGATCATCAAAGCTGACTGAAGACACCTTGTTGATAATGTCGTTGAGCGCGGTGGTGATGGGTTTTTCTAGCACAAACTCCACCACTACAATGCTAATATTGCGCGCGCTATTGGAGGTAACTTTTTTGATCCCATCCACCCCCATAACCGCTTCTTCTACCTTGTCGGTTACTTTACTCTCTACAATGTCCGCACTAGCCCCCGGGTAAGCGGTTTTGACCACCACGATGGGGAAGTCAATATTAGGGAAAAGCGCCACACTGATTTTTTTGAGTGCCATGGTGCCAAAAAAGACCACCATGAGGGCAAACATTAGGGTAGTAACAGGTCTTTCAATGGCGAATTTATACACGCAACCCCCCTATTGGATAAACCCATCCCCAAAGACCCCGGGCACTAAAGTGCTATTAGGGGGTAAGAGGGCTTCTGCGCTCACCTTGCGCGTGCTCACATCAATAGTGGGGTAAATCTTGGTGATGAGCACTTGTTTTTTCTGGGGATTACCATCAATACTATAGATAAATTTATCCCCCACCTTGACATCGGGGAGGTATTTAGAATCAAATTCTAAAACCATTTTTAATTTTTTACTCACAAGCCTAAAGAGAATGGTATTATTAGCCCCCATACCCTCGCCCAGCTCAATGTTCTTACTGGCGATCACGCCATCAAAGGGGGCTTTTAGAATCGTCTTTTCCACCACCGCTTGGGCATAATTGCGATCAAATTCTAGTTTTTTATAATCCGCATAATACTTATCCAAAGTGTTTTTATCGATTGCGCCCCCGATTTTTTTGTAGCGTTCGTATTGTTTTTGCATGAAATTAAACTGCTGGACAATCGAATCCACTTGGGATTTTTTATCTTTATTGTAGAGGGTGAGCAAAATATCCCCCTTTTTGACCACACTCCCCACATCCACATAAATGGCATCCACGATGCCCGAAGAATCTAAGGTTAAATTCGCATCCTCTAGGGCTTCTACATTAAAAATTGCATACACTTCTTTAGCCCCAAGTCCCACTAACAACAGCAGGACGCATAACATAGCTTTCATGGTTGATCCTTAGCGCACATAATCTTGGATATGGTGTCCGCTGTAAAAAATATAATTGGCTTTTTGCATTTCATAATTATTGAGCGATTGGTTGTAGATCACCTCCGCGTCAAAGCGCGTGCGCAGGGCTCTTAAATAGGTGGTGAAATCCACCAAACTCGCGTTATATTTCTTCTTAATGCTCTCATAAGACACGGTAGCCGATTTCAAGCTCGCTTCAGAACTGCGGATTTTAGAGCGCGCCATGTCTAAGGATTTGCGGTAAAGCTGTTCGTCCTTTTGTTGCTCCATTTTTTTATACATGAGGGTTTTTTCTTGAGAGAGTTGGTTGAGGCGCAAATACTGCTTTTGCAAGTTAATGCCAATGTCATTTAAGATATTAAGCCCGACTACAATCCCAAAGGTGTTTTGTTGGTTAGGAAAGAGGTTGCCAAATCTGTTATCCTTGCCCCGGGCAAAAGCAGGCTTTTCAATGTAGTATTGCCAATCGTCATTGACATCGATTGTGGGGTAGTAATTGAGTTGCTTATTTTGGTAGTGGATAGCCGTGATCTGCTCTCTTAGCGCGCGCAAATCCGCGCGCTCTTTAAGTCCTAGATTGGGTTCCAAAATCGTGGTGCGCTTCAAAGAAGGGATCTTAGAATTGGTCAAATACTCCAAAGTCAGGCGATTCTGCTCAATAGAAAATTCCATGTCTGTGATGTCGTTTTCACTCAGCGCTCCCTGCGCTTTAGCGCTTTCTAAATTGTCAATGGTTGTCAAGCCTTGATCGAAGAGTTGGCTAACACGCTTGATGTCCGCGCGCAATTCAGCCAGCTTGCGCTTCAGGGCTACAAGTTGGGCTAGGTTGTTGAAATACTGGTAATACTGCTGCACCACTTGCAAGTAAATACTCTGCTTTGTGTACTCCATGTTAGCGCTGTTGGAACGGTAGGTGGCTGACTTCTCGCGCACATTGTTGACATCGCTAAAGCCATTGAAAAGGTTCAATTTTAAATTCGTGTTGAGCAGTTGCATATTATAGTTGGGGAAAAAAGGCGTGTCTCTGTCCCGGCGGTTAAAAGTGTAATTGCTCGTCATGGTAGGCAGAAACTTAGCTTTAGCGATGGCATGGTTTTTGAGGGCTTGACTCACCTGTAGGCGGGCTGCTTGCAAAGAATAGTTATTGTCGGCGTTTTTAATGAGTTCAGACAAGCCTAAAGCCCCTCCGGTAGTGTTGGCAAACTTGTTCTCTTCTATGGCTTCTAACTGCTCGATTCCTAGAGCTAGAGTGCCCGTGGGGTGGTATGCTTCTAATTCTAGGGCGTGCACAGAAACCCCAAAAGTCCACAAACAACACAAGCACCAGAAAAAGTTAGAACGCAAGTCGAACTCCCTATGTGAATTGCTTGGTGTCCTTGGCGGGATTTGAACCCACGGCCTTACGATTAGGAATCGTACGCTCTATCCAACTGAGCTACAAGGACAAGCGCGCCCTAGGCGCGTAGGACACTATTTTTTCTTTTTGCTAACAGCCACTTTAGAAGCGGCCACCACATCTTTAAGTACTTTGCCCGGCTTGAACTTAGGCACCATCTTGTCCTTAGTGGTGTAATTCTTATCGCTCCCGGGAACTTTGCCTTTTTTGCCCTTTTGCAAAACGGCTTCAAATTTCCCAAAACCCACTAACTCCACGCTCTCATGCCCGCTCAAAGCTTTTTCTACCGCCTTGACAAAGCCATTCAACGCTGCCTCTGTTTCTTTCTTGTCTTTAAACCCGCCTTCCTTTTGCATCAAGTCCAAAAACTCCAATTTTTTCATCGCGCTTCCTTCCATTGTAATTTCTCGCAAAACACGGACACCATTATACTACAAAATCGCTTTAATCGCGTCAATTACGCCTTTAAGAGCCCTTCAAGTTAGCTATTGTATGATACAAGGTTTTAATAAAAACTAAAGGGGCTAGTTTGGTGCGTGTGGCGATCAACGGGACAGGGCGCATTGGTTTGTGTGCCGCGCGCATTGTGGCACAACGCGAGGACATGGAGTTAGTCGCCCTCAATTCTACTTGCCATTTAGACACCCTGATTCACTTGTTGCGTTATGACTCTTTGCATAGGCACAACATGCGCGTAGAAAAGATAGATGCGCAACATCTGTGCATGGGCAATAGCCTAAGCGTGCGTTTTTTGCAAGAACGCGATCCCTCTAAGTTAGATTTTGGCAACGCGCAGGTGGTTTTAGAATGCACGGGAAAATTTAACGACATCCATCTAGCTAAAGCGCATCTAAAAAATGCCATAGAGCGCGTTATTATTTCTGCGCCAGCCACCAATACCCCCACTTTTGTGTATGGCGTGAATCACAGCGCTTATGCCAATGAACCCATCATCTCCAACGCCTCTTGCACCACTAATGCCTTAGCCCCGCTATTATTAGTGCTTGATGAAAATTTTGGCATCGAACACGCGTTGATGAGCACGATTCACAGCTACACTAACGATCAAAATCTTCTAGACTCCAAACATAAAGACCTACGCCGTGCTAGAGCCGCAGGGTTAAATATGATCCCCACGAGCACCGGGGTCAATAAGGCTCTAGCCCACATCTTGCCCCATCTAGCCCCTAAAGTTAAGGGCTTAGCCTTGCGCGTGCCCACTCCGGTGGTGAGCTTGATTGATTTGAGTGTGCATACCCATCAAGAGATGAGCTTAGAGGGCATCCATGCGAGCATGCAATTAGCCAGCCGCACGCATTTAAAGGGCATTTTAGGCATTGATACCCACCAAAGAGTTTCTAGCGATTTTATTGATAGCCCCTATAGCGCGATCTATATTGAGGATCAAACCTTAGTTTTAGATAAACACCATGCTAAGATATTGGCGTGGTATGATAATGAGATGGGTTATTCTCAACGGCTAGTGGAGATGGCTTATTACACAATGAAAGGGATACATGCTAGCAGGAATTAAGCGCATGCAAGAGGTTTTGGGAATCCAAGATGTGGCGTTGCAAGATCGAAATGTGGTGATCCGCGTGGATTTCAATGTGCCTTTGGATAAAGATTTCAATATCACAGAAGACACGCGCATGCGCGAAAGCATCCCTACGATCAATTACTGCATTGACAATGGAGCGCGCTCAGTGGTGTTGGTGGGGCATTTAGGGCGACCTGAACCCCAATTTGATGGGGATAAACAGAGTCAATTTTCTTTCAGCCATCTAGTCAAACGCCTAGAGAGGTTACTCAATAAAGAGGTCTTTTTTGCGCACTCTTTGGAAATGGCTAAACAATTGCAAGCCACACACACTAACCCGGTGGTTTTGGTTGAAAATTTGCGCTTTTATAGGGGCGAAAAGCAAAACGATCCAGAATTTGCCAAAGAATTAGCCAGTTTGTGCGATGTCTATGTCAATGATGCCTTTGGCACGAGCCATCGCAAACACGCTAGCACTTATGGGATTGCTGAATTTGTGCCCACTAAGGTCGCGGGTTTTTTGCTTAAAAAAGAGATCAACTCCTTTGCTAAGGCTCTAGCCAATCCCTTGCGCCCCGTGCTCTTGATCGTGGGGGGTTCTAAGGTGAGTTCTAAACTCAAACTATTGCACAATATTTTAGATCGCGTGGATAAGATCATCATCGGGGGCGCGATGAGTAACACCTTTTTAAAAGCCTTAGGTTACCACATGCAAGCTTCCCTCGTGGAAGAGGATTTGGTTCAAGAAGCCTTAGAGATTTTGCAAGTGGCTAAAAAAAAGGGTGTGCATGTGTATTTGCCTGTGGATGTGGTGAGTAGCACCCACACGGATTACACCGATCATGTGCAAATCACTCCCGCCCAAGACATTCCCTTAAATCATATGGCTGTTGATATTGGACCAGCTACCTCTAAGCTCTTCTCTTTGGTGATTGCCAGCAGCCAAACCATCATTTGGAACGGACCGCTTGGAGTCTATGAAGTGCCTCTTTTCAGTCGGGGCTCATTCCAAATTGCTCATAGTATCTCTAATACCTATGCTTTCTCTTTGATTGGAGGGGGGGATACTATTGATGTCTTGACGCGTGCGGGTTATAAGGACAGTGTGAGTTTCATCTCCACAGGCGGGGGGGCGAGTTTGGAGCTCTTAGAGGGCAAGATTTTAGTCGCCTTTGAAGTGTTGGATCGCAAGACTCAAGAGCGCGCATGATCAATGTCTTTGCCAAGAATCACGATTTTGTTGAAATCTTCGCTTTTCAGGGCTTTGAGAGTTTTCCCTTTGAGGAACAAAATATTCTTTGGTATGAACTCATCAACCCCACCTTTGCTGAACTCTGCTGTATCGCGCAAAATTACGATCTCAATCTCTATGAGGATCCCGAAAAAAGCGCGGTGGTGAAGTATTGGGAAAACAGCACTTCTATCACGATCAACACCTACTTTATCTACAAAGACTCGCCCCTAGCTTTCCACACGCAAGCCATCACCTACTTTATCGCCAATAATATCCTCTTCACGCTTTATAGTGGAGATTATCCCATCTTCCAAGAAGTGCAGCGGCGCGTGCTAGCCAGCCCCAAAAAATTCCATGACGGCTTTGACATCTTGGCTAAAATCCTAGAGCTCTACTTTGAAAAGGGCGCAGACTGCCTAGAGGAAGTCAATCGCGAAACCAGCGTGTTGCGCAAGCAAATTGTCTTTGATTTAGAGGCTTGCACCCATGAGGAAACCTTAATTTCTCTTTCTTTCTTGCAGGAATTTAACATGGAATTGCGCGATTCTTTATTTGACAAACGGCGCATCATCACCGCCCTTTTAAAGAGTAACAAGGTCGATAGCGAAACCAAGAACGATTTTAATATCATCATCAAGGATTTTAATTCTTTAGTGGAGTTTAGCACGGCTAATCTCAACGCCCTAGATAATATCCAAAACCTTTTCACTTCCCAAGTCAATGTAGAGCAAAATAAGATCATCAAACTGTTTACCGTGGCGACAATGGCGATGATGCCCCCTACTCTAATTGGGACAATCTATGGGATGAATTTTGAGTTCATGCCTGAATTGCGCTGGGAATTTGGCTACCCGGTGGCGATCGTGGCGATGATTGTTTCTACAATTCTGCCTATTTTGTATTTCAAAAAGAAGGGGTGGCTCTAGGCTAACGCAAGCAAGCTTCCCAGTGTGCTAAGCCCTAAGATAAAGGCGATGAAGATGCCCTTGGTGTTTTTGCGCTTGAAACCCATAAGCAGACCACTCACATAGAACAAGCACAAGAACACCCCAAAGATAATTCCCCATATCTCTAAAGCCTTGCCCGCTTTACCCTTGTGCACCTGCATGATCACCCCTAGCGCGCTGCGCCGGATACTTGTGATCACACTTCTATCCCCCTTAGCACTCAAATTGATCTCATAACCCGCCGTGCCAATGAGTAAAGCCCCCTTGTGTCTTCTAGGTTCAATCTTAGAGGGTAAGGCGATGTTTTTTTGTTTTAAAAAGTCTAGGAGAAATTCTAATTCTTTTTCTTTGGGTGCAAGGGGCGCACTCCACTTAGTGATCTGCGCTCCGCTATTGGCGTTGAAACCCAACAAAAACGCCACCCCACTAACCACAAACAGCAACGCCACGGGCAGAAAAAACACGCTAGCATAAGCGTGGAATTTGTAGAGGTTTTGCAGGGACATTATTGCAAAATATGGCTAGCAAATTTAGAATAATTGTCCATCACCAGCCCCCCCTTGCGAAAACCCAGCCCACACGCCTCATAGGCAAAAAACACATTGGGTTGGTAGTAAAACTCCCCCACCCTATTAAGCGGGGCGTATTCTTGATACACCGGCTTATGATTACCATATACCCCCTGTGTTTGGAAAACCACGCTCAAATCGGGATTTAAAATTTGCACATTCGCCCCCTCTCTACCAAAAGAAACCTTGCGCACTTGTTTTTTGTTTTGCAAGGGCTCATAACTGGCTTCTAAAAGCAGGGGGTGGTTGGGGTAGCGCTCCCAAAGCACCTTTAAAAAGCGTTTGCTTTGGAAAAGGAGCGTATAAGCGGGGTTTAAAAAAATAGTATTTTGGTTAGCCATCATGTCTTGCATGAGCAAGGCTAATTCGGGCTCATCAATGGCGATACTCTCCCAAGGCACTAACTTAAATAAAAACTCGTAATTCACGCCCTCAAAGAATACGCCCGTTTGTGCGTTGAATTGCACCTCATCCATGTAAGCAAAATGCGTTTGAAAGCCCGCACTTTGCGCGGCATCTTGTAAAAATTTCACACTTCTCTCTTCCTCAGAACTCCCCCGCACACTAGAAAAGAGAATCTTCCAACCCTCATACATATTTTCAAAAGCACTCACATCCTCGCTCAGAGTTACAAGGCGTTTAAAATTCTGGCTCAAAGCTTCATGGATGTTGTTAAATTGCAAATCCTCATTATAGCCATTGTGTTTGAGCAAAGCCCATTGAACCACAGCACTCTCATAGAGCATGGTAGGCGTGTCCGCGTTAAACTCCAAAAGCTTAATGGGCTGTCCATCTAACCCTCCAGCTAAATCAAAACGCCCATAAATATGCCAATGCACCTCTTCTTCAAAGCTTTGCTTAATCATAGGAATCAAGCTATTAGGAATATCTAGCTCAAAAAAGCGTTCTTGATCAATGACCATCTGCGCGGTCTCTACAAACATGTCATAGAGTTCATTGCAGGCTTCATAATAGGCATTGGCTTCTTGCTGGCTCACCACCACTAAATCATTGCTAATATAGGGGCTAGCATCTAAATCGGTGTGCCAATCTAGTCCGATCTCCTCTAAGGCTTGGGCACTCAAGGGGTTTAAAGTTTTAAGGCGCATGGTTGTCCTTTAAGAAATATTAGATCCGCGTTGCGTTCCAAAAAACCCGCTACGCCCCTGTTGCGTGGTGTTTTGTGTGGGGGTTGAGGGGGTGGTTGGATGGGCTAGGGGTCTGTTTTGGTTAGCCGGGCTTGTGGCTGAGCTTGGACTCGCATTTGTCGCTGGGCTTGTGGTCGGGCTGTGGTTTTGCGATCCAAAAAACCCGCTACGGTTGGGGCTAGCTGGAGGCGTGCCTGCCGTTCCTCTAAAATTATTTTGGCTGCGTTGGTAGGCTTGGGGTGAGCTGTAATTTCTCTGGGCGTTTTGTTGGTAATTGGGATTATTAAAAAGCTTATTGCCAATGTAGCTCCCCAAAATAGCTCCAGCCGCGCTCCCCAAAATAGCCGCGCCAATGCCAAGCCCTGAGCCCCCTCCCTCAGCGGGGGGTTTGGTCAGCTGGCTGCTCCCCTTGTCTATCTTAGCCTCCTCCTCTTTGATAAGCTTTTGCACCTCTTCATCGCTCAACATGCGCTCCTTGCCCTGCATGTCGCGCACCACGACTCGGGTTTTGTCGCTGGGGTATTCTTCAGCCACCTTGTAACTCTTATCGGGCTGTTCTTGCAAGATCACCAGCGCGCCCTTTTTGATCTGCTGGGTTTGGCTACTACTTTCTTTGGGCTTTTCTGGGGTGTTTTGCGGGGCTTTTTGTGAATCGTCCTTACAACCAGCCAAAGCCACTACCACCACCGCGCTAAGCCCCCCTACAATGGCGTAATCTGAGATTTTCCTAAATGGAGTTTGCATTTTTACCCTTGTGTTAAAAGCTTTCATATTAGCATATCATATTTTAAACTGCCCGATGTCTGAGTCCAATTCCACGGTCGAGGTGTGTAGAGAATTGGCTAACTCTAGCACCTTGAGCGCATTTTGGACGGATTGCTGGGCGTTTTTCTCAACATTGGTGAGCTTTTCAAGCATGGCGCTAATATTTTCACCCGTCTTTGTGTAATTGCGGATAAACCCATGCGTGTTCTCAATCATGGTTTCAATATCCGCGCTCATGCCTTTAAAATTCTTTTGCACCTCCAAACTATTCTCACTCAAATCCTTGATTTTCTTGGAATTATGATTCATTTGGCTGGCGACATCATTAATTTCTTGGACAATCACCCCAATGGTGGAATTGATCTCAGAAAGAGATTTCTGCGTGCGCGCGGCTAGGTTTCTCACTTCATCAGCCACCACCGCAAAGCCTCTGCCATGTTCACCCGCGCGTGCGGCTTCGATGGCGGCATTCAAGGCTAATAAATTGGTTTGGTCGGCGATTTCGTTAATGAAATGCAAAATCCCTTTCACACTGTCGGCATTTTTACTGAGCTGTTCAATTTGCACTGAGAGCTCCTCTTCTGTGCGCGCGACCTCTAAAATGTAATCGAGCATGCCAGCAAGCGAAGTGTTGGAGACATGGATTGAGTCCTGAGTCCTGCCTAATTTGCTGCCCACTTCCTGAGCTTCCCCGATTAACACCCCCATAGTGTTAGAAAAATCCAAAGAAGAGAGGTGGAGTTCCCTAATCATTGCAAGGTTGGTGCGTGTGTAGCCGGTGGCATTGGTGATAAACTTTTGTAGCGAATCTGCTAAGGTTTTATTTTCCATGCTGTGGTGCTGGACATTTTTCATCACCTCATGGATACTCTCCACAAAGTGGTTGATATAAGTTCCCGCCTGCCCGATCTCATCATGAGGATAGGTAACCTTAAAACGGCTGGTGAGATCTTTATCTCCATGCGAAAAGGTGGCGATTCGAGTCACCAAAGCCTTGAGGCGGTTAAAAATGGTGAAATACATTAAAATAGCCGAAATGGCGACAATGCCTGCCATGATGCTCACATTCCATGCCACCAAGATTTTGGCATCATCCCTATCTTGTTTTTTAACCCGTGTTTCCAAAGTGCCAAAATCCTTGATGATGTCGCTGTAATAAGAAGTAACAGCTAGCACAAGATTTCCAGAAGGGTCTAAGTGGGCATAGGCGACTTTGGATTCAGGCTTACCCCCCACATTTTTAGGGACTTTATAGCGCACATACCCCCCGCCCGCATTGGCTTGCTCGATTAAATCTTTAACATAGGCGATGTGATCGGCGCTCATTAAATCGAGACCATTCTTGCCTTCATGGGAGGGGTTAGCTGGGTCTAAAAGCACTGTTCCGGTCTTTTCTAGCACCAAGATGTAGTAGATGCTAGTGTCGCCATTGATCTCTTGCAATAAGTTTAAAATAGAGCGCACAGCTTCTTGTTTGCTTTGGGTGTGGTAAAACACGCGCAAGGAACGCTCCAATAAGCCATACATGTATTTAAGAGCGTATTCCTTCTTTTGGATGTCATCTTGCTCGGTCTCCTCAATAATATCCTGCACTAATTTGTGTCTCTTATAGTCAGCCACAACCACCAAGATCGTCCCCATCACCACCAAAGATATAAAGAGATTTCCCACGATTTTTAGACTCAAACGCATGCCATCTCTCTTTGAATAGATATGCAGGCACTAATATACACCATAAAGCAAAATTTACAGCATAAACCCTCTAAATCTTAAATTGTTTGATATTAGCGTCTAATTCCAAGGCTGAGGTGTGCAAGGAATTGGAAAGATTTAGCACTTCTTGGGTATTGCGCGCGCCCTCTTGGGTGCTCTGTTCGATGGAGTTGAGTTTGGCGATCATGCCTGCGATGTCTTCGCTGGTTTTGAGATAATTGCGGATAAAGTTCTGGGTGTCGCTCAACATGCCCCCCATCTCCACGCTCATGCCCTCAAAGCTCTGTTGCACCTGCGCGCTATTGGTGCTCAAATCGCGGATTTTCTTAGAGTTATGCCCCATTTGAGTCGCCACATCATTAACTTCTTGGACAATCACCCCAATGGTGGAATTGATCTCAGAAAGAGATTTCTGCGTGCGCGCGGCTAGGTTCCTCACTTCATCAGCCACCACCGCAAAGCCTCTGCCATGCTCGCCCGCGCGTGCGGCTTCAATGGCGGCGTTGAGCGCGAGCAAATTGGTTTGGTTAGCGATGTCGTCAATGATGTGCAAAATCGCCTTGACATTGTCCGCGTTCTTACTCAGTTGTTCAATTTGCAAGGCTAGGGTTTCCTCAGTCTGCGCGCTCTCTATGATATGCCCTAACATGCCACTTAGCGCGCTATTGGATTGGTTGATCGAATCTTGGGTTTTACCCAATTTGTCGCTCACGCTCTGGGCTTCGTTCAAAGAGGTTTTCATCGTTGTTGAGAGGTCTAAAGAGGTGTTATAAAGCTGTTTGATCTCTTGGATACTGTGTTGGGTGTTGGCGGTGGTTTGGGCGATGATCGTGTTCAAAGAAGTGGCAAGTTGGCGGTTTTGCACGCTGTGTTGCGAGATGTTTTTAACTACGCCATGGATGTCCTCCACAAAACCATTGATCAAGGCTCCGGTTTGGGCGATTTCATCTTTAGAATGATCGGGAGGGAAACGGCTGGTTAAATCCTTATCTCCTTGCGTGAAAGCGACCACCTTGGACATTAAAGTCTTTAGGCGTGTAAAAATCGTCCAACGCATGAATAGAGCCGAACAGAGGAGAATCCCCACAATCACACAGACATACAACCCCACCACAGTCGCCCATTCCTTAGCTTCTTGGGCTTTAGCCATCTTGGCTAGGGCTTGTGCGTCTTGGGCGATGTCGCTGTAATAAGAAGTTACCGCAAAGATCAAATTCTCTTCAGGATCAAAGTGCACATACGCCACTTTGGGTTCAGGCACACCCCCAGCCACCTTAGGCATTTCATAGCGCACATAGCCCCCACCCGCCCTAGCTGTGTCCAAAAATGCGCGCACATAGTAAACCCCATCAGTGCTTTTGAGTTCTAACCCACTCTTGCCCTGCATATGGGGCATGACTGGATCGTAGATCACCTTGCCGGTCTTATCCACCGCCACGATGTAGTAAATGTCTGGGCTATTATTGATCTCAGCAATGAGGTCTAGAGCCGATTGTAAAGCCATTTCTTGATTCTGTGTGCGGTGGAAAATTCTCAAGGAGTATTCCAGCACAGAATACATGTGTTTGAGATTGTATTCCTTCTTGGCGATGTTTGCTTTTTGGCAATGTGGGTGATGTGGTAGACGAGTTCTTTGCGCATGTAGGCGGCTACGCACAGGACAACAATCCCCATCGCCACTAGAGATAAAAACACATTGAGCAACATCTTGGAACCTAAGCGCATACGCACCCCCTAAAAAAAGAGCAATTCTAACATTATCCCCTAAGAATAGCAATGAGTCAAAATCTATAATGCACTGCTAACCCATAATGCGCCCCTCTCTTTTCATCTAGCCCAATTTCAGGATAAAGCTCCCAATTGCGGCGGTATTTGGAGGTAAAGAGATAGGCAAAACCCCAGCCAATCAAACTCCCCACCACCACTTGTAAAATCGTGTGTTTGCGCGCCACCACACGACTCGCATCAGTCAATACGGCTAAAGCGATCACAGGCAAAGCCGGTTTCCAGCCATAGCGATAAAACACAAACCCGGCTGCACTCCATGCCCCCCCGGCATGCCCGCTGGGCATCCCCCGCCAGCTATCACAACAAGGGCGTTTAGCAAAGGGCACTTTAACCCCGCGATCATGCGCGCTTTGGAACGCTCCCTTGATCCCATAAATCACCCCTTGGGTTACAAAACTCCCTATGGCTAATTCCCCTAGCCCTCTATAATCGCGCATACCAAGGCTCACTACCCCCACAAAAATGGGCATCAAGCGCAAGACATCCCCAATATCTTCTAAAATCTTGACTTCTTGTGCACTAGGCGCACCCTCCAAGCGCGCACAGAGTAACAACGCCAAACCTGCTCGCATGATTTTTTGCATAACCCCCATTATAGCATTTTGTTAGGTATAATGCGGGTATGTGGATCTATTTCCTGCTTAGTTTTTGTTGTGCGTTGGGGGTGATTTTTTACTCTAGGCGCGCGTCTTTGTTTGTGGATAATGCCCACAAGCCCCAAGGTTTCCACACCCAAAAAACCCGCGCGCGGGGGGACTAGGGATTTTCTTAGTCTTTGTGCTAAGCGGTGGATTGTCTTGGAATATCCTAATAGGTGGAATCTTGGTGTTTCTTAGCGGATTTTTAGAGGATGCTAATCGCCCTTTAAGCCCTAAAAAACGCCTTTTGTTGCAAAGTGCGGGTGTGGGCTTGCTGGTGAGCACGGGGTCGCTTGTTTTGAGAGATTTTAATCCCCTGCTTACCCTGCCCCTTTGGTTTGCATGGTTTTTTAGCGTCTTTATGCTTGTGGGCGTGATCAACGCGATGAATATCATTGATGGCTTTAATGGGCTGGCTGGGGGCTTGAGCGTGGTGGCGTTAGGGATTTTATATGCCATTGAGCCTAACCCCGCACTCTTAGCCCTCTTGCTAGGGGTATTGGGCTTTTTAGTGCTCAATTTCCCTAAGGGGTATATTTTCTTAGGCGATGGGGGGGCTTACCTCTTGGGGCTAGTGTGTGGGGTAAGTTTGATGGATTTAGCCCTTAGAGGGGTGGTGAGCGTGTGGTTTGGGCTGGCTTTAATGGTGTATCCGGTAACAGAGGTTTTATTCTCCATTGCTAGGCGCAAACTCCAAAAGCAAAAAGCCACTCTGCCCGATGCCCTACACCTGCACACCTTACTTTTTAAAACTCTATCGCGCCAAAACACCCCCCTAAACCCCAATGCCCTAACGGGTTTGGTGGTGGTGCTCTTAAATCTCCCCTTTATGCTGGTCAGCTTTGTTACTCGCCACCACCCTTATGCGCTTTTAAGCTTGATTGGGGTGTTTGTGTGCGGGTATTTAACCCTTTATCAATGGCTTTTAAACCACTCTAAGGAGTCTTCTTGCGCTTAGGTTTGAATATCGATCACATCGCTACGCTCAGAGAGGCGCGCAAAATCCATGAGCCCGACCCCCTAGAGGCGATCTTTATTGCTAAAAATGTGGGCGTGGATTTGATCACTTTGCATTTAAGAGAAGATCGCCGCCATATCCATGAAGACGATGTGTCTAGTGTGATCAAACACGCCCCCATGCCAGTCAATGTAGAATGCGCGATCGATCCTAAGATCACGCAAATTTTATGCGCACAACGCCCCTTTAAGGTTACTTTAGTGCCCGAAAAGCGCGCTGAAATCACCACAGAGGGGGGGCTTAACTTAAAACACCCCCAACTCCCCCAAACCATCCAAACTTATTTAGAACATGGCATAGAGGTCGCCCTCTTTATTGATCCGGGTTTAGAAAACTTAGAGCGCGCGCGCGATCTGGGGGCGCGTGTGGTGGAGTTACACACGGGGCAATTTAGCAATCTTTACAACACCCTTTACTCCAACTTCAAACACCATAAAAACCGCCTCAATTTGGATCACGCTAACCTAAAAACGCGCCTAGATACAAGCTTGCAAGAGTTGGAGCAAAGCACCTTAGCCGGGGAGAAAATGGGGCTGGAGATGTGCGCTGGGCATGGTTTGAATTATTTTAATGTGGGGCTGGTGGCACGCATACCAAGTTTGCAAGAGCTCAATATTGGGCATGCGATCATGGCTAGAGCGATTATTGTAGGCTTAGAGCGTGCGCTTATAGACATGCAAGAGGCAATCAGAATTGCGCGCTAGAATAGCCATCTCTATTGGGGATGTCAATGGTGTAGGTTTAGAGATCGCCCTTAAAGCCCACGCCAAGATTAGCCAAATCTGCCAACCGATCTACTGCGTGCATCAAGAACTCTTAGAGCGCGCGGACGCACTTTTAGATCATGCCTACACTACCACCCTAGAAAATATGCAATGTGTGGCTATCAACGCCCCCCTGCCCCCCATTAAGCCCGCCCAAATCACCAAAGAAAGCGGATTTTATAGCTATGCTAGCTTTCTACACGCCCTTGATTTAGCCGACTCCAAAGAGGTGGGCGGGGTATGCACTCTGTCCATTCACAAAAAGGCATGGCAATTAGCCGGGGTGAGCGCGCCTGGACACACCGCGCTTTTAAGAGATCGCTACAAACAAGAGGCGATCATGATGCTTGGTTGCCCTAGCTTGTGGGTCGCCCTCTTTAGCGATCATATCCCCTTAAGCGCAGTGAGTGAGCGCGTGCGCTTAGAGCCCCTAGTAGAGTTTTTACACACTTTGGGGCGGGTCTTACCCCAAGCTAGCCAGATTGTGATCTTAGGGATTGATCCACATTGTGGGGATGGAGGGGCGATTGGGGTGCAAGATCATATCGTGCAAGAGGCGATTAATCAGGCTAACCACACGCTAAAAACACCAAAATTTTTAGGACCTATCCCGGCTGATAGTGCCTTTGCGCCCCACTTTAGACAAAAGCACTGCTATTTTGCCGCACTTTATCACGATGTGGGACTAGCCCCGCTCAAAGCCCTGTATTTTGAAGAGAGTATCAATGTGTCTTTAAATCTGCCCATTAAACGCACCAGCGTGGATCACGGCTGTGCTTTTGATATTGCCTATCAAAATTTGGCGAACACAAAGAGTTATGAAAACGCTATAGAGTGGTTGGTGGGGGGCTAGCCCCCTTAAAGAGTAAGCCCCTCTTTTTGTCATTGTCTAGGACGCGCAGAACCTTGCACTTTCACGCATTTCATGCCTAAAAGTCCATAAAACCAAGGCCAGATTTCTTTTTTAACTGTGGTATTGACCAATTCCCATTCTCGTCTGGCGACTCTAACTCCAGTTTTATATCCGCGGGCGGCTAACGCATCCGCAGTGTCCTCAGCATGCTCGGCTTCTGCGAAAGTGTTAGCCTGACTTTGCGCCTGCTGTAACGCTTGTTGTTTTAAATCATCCACCGAACCATAAGGCCAAGTGAAATAATCGCACGCCTGCCCATAGACACTGTGCATTTCTCCAGTTACTGGCTGGTTTGGCTTAATCTCTGCAATTTTAGTGGTGCAACCAGCCATTAAGAGGATGGCTATCGCCCCCCCCCCCCCATTTAACTAGCAAAGAAGAACTACTCACAAAAACCCCTTTCAAGTAAGATAAGCCTACATCGGCTAATTTGTATTCTTTTTAACACCACCATGCCCCTTAGTCTAACTACTCTGTTGGGCTTGGGTTAGGCGTTCTTGCTCCTCTTTGAGGGCGGCTTTTTGGGTGCGTTTGAGCATTTCTTTACGCCTAATCGCGCGCTCATGGCGTTCTTTCTCTTTGTCTGTTTGGGGGACAAAGGGGGGCATGGGCATGGTCTTGCCATCCTTCATAGCCACCATCGTAAAATAACAGCTATTGGTGTGCACCGCTGTTTTAGCCTTAAAGTCTTCACAGATCACCTTGATCCCCACTTCGCAACTTTTTGTGCCCACATAGTTGATGCTAGCATAAAAGGTAACCAAAGTGCCAATGGGGATAGGGTGTTTAAACAACACGCGATCCACACTCAAGGTTACCGTGCTATAGCCACAATAACGCGTAGAACACACATAAGCGACCTTGTCTAAAAGGTTGAGCAACTCGCCTCCGTGCATGACATTGTTGAAATTGACCATATTGGGGGTTACCAAAAAAGACATGGTTAGCTGTCTAGGATCGCCAATGCTCGCGGTGGTGTCCGCGCGTAATTTTTCGCTCTCGCTCATGAAAACTCCTTGATGATAATGGCGACTTTAACCAAAATTAGATAACATTTATCTAAAAGGCACAAAAGCCATCAAGATCACACAAATCCAAAATAGATAGGATAAAAATAAAAAGACATGGCAACATGTCAGCATCTGCTTGTATCGTTTTTGAAAATAACAAACCAAGCCATAAAGAGCATAGCTAGATGCAAGAAGCGCGATGAACACGCCCGGGAGAGTATCATACCTTAACCCGTAACTCCAATGCACCATGTTAAGCAGAATCACAAAAACACCCCACCCCAAAAACCAACTCAAAAAGTAGAGAATGCTTAAATGGCATTTTTGATAAAAGTCTATAAGGACGCTCACATTAGCAAGCACAATGCTTAAGATCAAAACCACAATGCCCGGCTCGCGCGCCAACTTCAATAAAAATTGTTTTGCCCTCACTTGGGGTTTTTCCTTGCGCTCTAGCATAGCCCCACTTTAGCGCATTTTTAGAGGGTAGCAAGGGTTAAGAAGTTTTAAAGCAAGGGTTAGGAATAATAGCGTTGGTAGTAGGGCGGTTGCCCGCCCATGTGGTTGATGTAATGGCATGGCTAGAACCGTCATAACCACCAACGCTATTACCAGTGTTTGCATGGTTGCCTCTCTTTTTGGGGCATCACCCACTATAGCCCCTAACCCCTAAGTCTAAGCCTAGTTCTCCAAATAACCAAAAGAGAGCCCCCATGTCCTAGAGAGAATATAACACCACTTCTCTTAAATTCTCCCCCTTAAATCCTTGCTAAAACCTCATGCAAAAGGCAAAGAATACTGAACTTCCTTAAAGTCCCACACACAGAGATAAAAAGGTGCGGCGCTACTGCCTATTTTGTAGGCGCGCAGAGTATCCCCCGGGGTGAGCGTGAGCACAAAACTATGCCACTTCACTTGGGAAATAGTAACATCGGCGTTAAGTCCGTATTCGCGATCGTGTTGTCCTGTTTTGTAGTTCCCACTTGCATCGTAATAGCCATGATACCACCAGCCCGGTGCATTGTGTCTATAAAGCCCCCACCCTGTGTTAGCTAATGCTACCTTCCCGTATGGAACCACCATATGGAGTAAATATGCATCAGCAATTCATCGGATTTTTCTTTGAGAAAAAAGACTAAATGCATCGCTTCATTGCAATCTCTAAGCATGTCAAAGCCTGATGTCCATTCCTCTAAAATGTCCCTCGTACTCTTTTGCTCAAACCACTAGGTGTAGGCTAATCCCTTGTCCGTGCCTTTGAACGCATAGATAAGCGCGTTTTTCAAATGCGCGCGCTTCATCTGCCCGATGTTTTTGATCACTACAGGGGTCTTTGTTTCATCGTGTTTGAATACAGAAGGCGCGCCCCTTTGCACAAAATCATTGAAACGGATTAAGAGCTTGGCATCATAAGTGTCTCTATTAAGTCTAGCCCTCTTGGGCTTGACAATCTCATCAATCCAATCTAGATCAGGCTTATAATCCAGTGGCGCATCTACAAGCTTATAAGCCATCGCTTTCCCTTATTTTTCGATGTTTTTTGCCCGCAGATTGTAGCTAAAAATTTTGAAAATTTTAGAGAAAAAAATAGATGAAAAAAATAGCCAACTTTAGAGAGGATTTTAAAGGGTACAGGATAACACGAAGTGATCTGACACTTTGTGGCTCAAGTCCCTACACAAGGGAGTTAAAAATCACATTTTATGCGGTTTATGCAGGTAAAGATAAAAGGTTTGGTTATGGATATATTGTCTCAACAGCAAGCTATAGCTCAACAGATTAAAGCTTTACAAACCCTTATAGATACAGAAAGCGATATTGCGATCAAGCAAGTTTTAGAGCAAAAACAAGCCGAATGTCTCAAAAAGCTTGTAGAGCTAACCACACAGACAATTACAGTCCAACCCAAAGACATAGCTACGCAAAACATACACGATCAGCAACCCACCACGCTCCCCACAAGCCCAGAACTCGCACCCGCACAACCAACACAGCAACCCATAAAAACCGAAGCCATCACACAAAACACCCCAATACTTCCCAACCCTATTGCTGAAAAGTATGTTACTTTTCATAACGATGTCAATTCTGTGTCTCTAGGCAAGCTGGGCACACTAGAAACAAACTTGCTCTTTGCGATCTTTCAAAAGCTCAAGGATAAGCAAGACGATCTCTTGATGTTTAACATTGATGAAATTAAAGCGATGGTGCATGCGGTTAAAATCAGTAAAAATGAGTTGAGCGGTGTTGTCAAAAGACTTTGGAAAAATATTAGACTAGCTAACTTTTGGATACTCTTACCCAAGAGAGATGAAAGCCACATGCTCTTTAAGACCTTTGCGATCAACTACCATGACACCCAAAAGACTCAAGTTAAGAGCATAGAAATCCAAGTGAATATGCCTTACTTTGGTTACTTGCTCAACTTCTTAAACGCTAACTTCACTTCCTTTGAACTCTTGGAGTTTCAGGGTATCCGTAGCAAATACGCCAAGACTCTTTATAGACTACTTAAGCAATGGAAAAGCACGGGAGTGCCTCCTAAGAGAGAGTGGAGTGAGTTTAGGGAGTTGATGGGGATACCTGCAAGTGTCAAGTTACTTGAAGTAGTTGAACGCGCTATCCTCAAACCCGCTCTCAAAGAGCTCCACAAGCTCCCCTACTTTGAAAATCTTTGCTATGAGAAACTAAAAACTAAGGGCATGGGCAATCGCATCACCCACATCCAATTCTACTTCCAACCACTCACTAAGACAAGCAAGGACAAAGAACAAGCCCAAAGAGATTTGAGAACCATCGCATGGGAGATTACAAGCAAGCAAGCCATCAAAGAGATCAAGAAATCCATCAAACAACGCAAACAAACCAAACAAGATGAGGCGATGATGCAAACTCTAGGCATGGCGTTTTGCAAACCTAAAGAGCCCAATGTCTTTTTTGTGATTGAGAACATACAACGCGAGCAAGAGGGTTACAAGGTTGTAGCAAAATACTACAGAGATCACAAAGAATTTCAAGAAAAAAGCGTGGCGATACCCAATCAAAAAACTTTATTAGAGAGCATCGCTAATGCTGGCTACCAACCCCTAGACTTACAAGCAACACAAACTCCACAACCTACAGAGACTACAATCCAATCAAAAACAAATGAGGATGGCTTTAAAACCTTTCAAGGTATCACAAGAGCCCACCAAGTCCAACAAGTTAAACGGACACGAGCAACAAAACCCAACAATGACTTCACAGAATACATTGGCAGAAATCTCTACATGAACACCAATGCTATCCCCTCTTATCTCAAAATCAAACACATCTCTACACTGGAGAGCGGACAAATCCAAGTGGATGTCAAAGACATAGACAAACCAAGAAAAGCTTTAGAACCTTTTGTGTTTAAAAGCGTGAAGCACTTTGAGAATTGGTTTAGGAGGTATGGAGATTAAAAGCTTATACACTAACAATCCACACCATTTAAAATCTCTTCAAGCCCACACGACGTTTGAGTGGCAAATTTTCCAAGCAAGCGTTAGCGAGTGTCCTCTCCCTTGCAGAGGGGTGGAAAAATTTGTCGCTCAAGTGCCACGAGGGCTAAGAATTTTTTCTCATTGCTTCAACTACTATCCATTGTTACATCTATTGCACCATGGACACCTATTAAAGTCTTTTCTACTTTGCATAACTCTTCATCTAAGATGTTCTCGTGCAAGAATACACTCTGCTTGCCATTGCCAATGCAATCTATCGCATAGGCGCAACAGACTCTGAGTAAGTGCCACCTCTGAGTAAGTGCCACACATTGAATTGATAGGGGTATTCCTTGCTCCATTCAGATAGATTTCTGATATCCATCTGCTTTTCATTCAAATACTCTTTCAGATCTCTAATGCCCTTAGAAACAGCCTTGTATATGCGCTGTGTTTGCGATCTCTCCTCTTGGCTCAAGAGATTGATCCGCTTGTCAATGAAGCCCTTAACAAAGTCTGATAGCTCAAAACCATAGGCATCTTGTAGTATCTGGCATTCATTGCCTACAACTTGGTTGTAGGTTTTAACTTCGCGTAGCTCACACGCCCCTTGTTCTTGCAGGTATTGACCTAGTGGCTTCTTTTTGTCCTCACCTCTGGGGGATGGAGCGTGGTAAGCCTCATCGCTTGCCTCAAAGATGGAGGCTTTATGAGGCGGTTCATCCACGCAATTTGTAGTGGTTAGTTTGCATTTGGCAAAGATACCTCCGCTACCAAAGCTTCTGAGCCCTCTCATCTGTTCGGCAAGCTGTATAAATAGGGGTGCATAGGACTTGCCTGTTTCCTCATATTCTTTGGCATTCTTGCGGTCAATTTCAGTTATTCTGCGCAACATTTCAGGGCTTAGAGCACCTTTATCGGGGTAGACTAAGACATCTTTGGCATTAGTTTTGATCTCATCGTAGAAGTCTTGGGCAAATTGCAAATCTGGCTGAATGTTCTCATCCGTACTGCTAAACTTCATCCCTTTAACTACTTCTCGCATTGCAGCGTGTAGATTGGCTTGCATACGCTCTTGAGTGCGATTCTTATAGCGGTTGGCAAACTTGCGTCCATCAAAGACGATGCGCATATCCACATTGCAACCTTCTAGTTGCATAAATTTGGGGGTTTTAACGGGATTTAGGGGATCGAGCACGATATTATAATCGTGATCAATGGTGATGCCTCTTGCAAACTCTTCTGCTACCATTTTACTCAAATCTTGCTGTGTGAGGTAGCGGGACTTGGGTTTTTTAGGATTTTTAGACTTTCTAGGTCTCTTTGCCTTACTGGGTTTGGGGGGGATGATGGAGGTGTAATAATCCCAGTCTACGGCAAAGAGTAGGTGGATATGGGGATGGGTCATTCCAATGCCTAGCTGGGTTTCAAAGCTATCCCCTAGCACCTCTGTGCCTCTGATAAAGCCCCATATAGCTTGGGGAGCAAAGCGGTATTTGAGCTTTTTGGTGGATTGCAATAATCTATGGATATGCGCATTCAAGGCTTTCACAGTGTTGCGTAGATCGCCTAGTGGCACATTCTTGGGACTGATAGTCACCATCATCAAGCGCAAATTCTCCAAATCGATTTTGCCACTTGAGATGTGATCGGCTAGCGTTTCTTGGTAGCCCAACGTGCGGTAGTGAGCTTTCATAATACTATTGCAATGGAAGCAGAACCTGTCCTTGCAAGTGTATGCGTGAGGGATTTCTATGACATTGGTCTTGGCTTCAAACTCTTCGATACTGCGCTTGATCGTGTGCCATGTGGGGACAACCATCTTGGTGCACAGGTCCATACAAGCCGCACGGCTGGCAAAAATTGGGGAGGATTACACACATGGCAACGATTTTAGACAACTACCTAGCAAGAGGGACAGTCGCACACATTGAAGATAGTGCGATTTTTGACCGTGTAGCCATCTATGTGGGAAATAATGAATTTATCGATCTAGCTATTACTCAAGGTGGCGACCTTATACCCGAGTGGACATTAGTCAAAATCAACGCTACAGAATGGATAACATCCCCAGGGGATTGCGAGAATGGCAAACGCAATCCAAAAGCAAAATTTTCATGCTGCTGCTTAGGCACTACATGCGTGGGTTCTCAAGAAGTCTATGATCGTGCACTCAGCATGGTGGGACAATCTCTCAGCATCATGAACACATTCCCTTTTGTGCGTGGATGTTTAACAGGAGATTTTCAAACAGGGCAATTCTGTTGGGACAGAACACTACAAAGAATAGCGGAGAATAGCGGAGCGCACTCTAGGGAGTAATAACTGGTGCAATGTAGAATTTGAAGGAGGTGGCGACTATATCGAAGTCAATGTAGGGCTACGATACTGAACTAACTCCTTGATAAAATCAATAAGCCCACAAGATTAGCCCCCTGCAAGAGCAAACTAACAAGCGAACTTATGAGCGTCCCCTTGAGGGGTGGTCGGTAAACTAACCACGCGGTAACACACCTAGAATCCTTCACATTCTACTAGAAAGACCCCCTCAATCTGCCAAAATTTCAAAAAATACAAGAGAGACAAATCTCAAAAACATAAACAAAACCAGCCAAAGAACCGAAAGCCCCCAAAGCTCACTACCTACGATATCAATATGTAAAAATCACTATGATATCTATCAAATGAAACTTAGCCAAAACCAAATCTAACGCTGATATTAATGTAACTAAAGTCAACATAGCACAACCTCCTTTCCGCCACTCTTGCCCTCTCCACTGTATATCGAGTTAAAATCATCTTAAACTCCTTCTATTCATTTAAACCACTTTCAATTCTTTGGCGGCAACGCGTGTTGTAACATCTTACTATAAACTGCTAGATATTACTAAACAAAGTTGAAGGTTTTTTACTCCACAGGACAAACTAGCCAAAGCACGCTCGCGTGCGTCCCCTTTAAGGGTTGACAAGCAAATTTTCCAACCGATGGTTGTCGCTCGCAAGCTTGCTAAAGTTTGTCGCTCAAGTGCCGCGAGGGCTAAAGTGCCCTATTTTAGGGGGTTATTCGATTTTGGAGGGAGAGCTTAGAAAGGGTTTTTTGACCTAATTAAATTTTATTAAAATTTATTAATTTACAATTATTTTTCATTTTAATTTGATTAAATTCTTAATGAATGCTTATTTAAATTAATAGGAGCAGTCATTTTTAACCAATTTTTAAGGTCATTTTCTATTGATATTCTTAAAAAATTAAGCTACTTTTAATACTAATTTTATTAAGATCCCAAGTTCAGTTCCCCAACATCCACATGTTTAGTCCGTTGTGGATAGGGAATGAATGGTTCTGCTTTCAACTTTATTTGTGCTTCAAACTCAATTCACCTTAAAAACTTTTGAAGAAAGGCAAGTATGAAGGTTGCTGTTCTTATCGATTGGGAAAATCTCAGAAGAGATTTAATCTATCTCCAAAATGCTGATCCAAACTTCAAAGAACATTTTGACTACAACAAATGTTCTAATATTATGACTATGATCCACTCTTTTTTAGAAAAAGATGAAATGCTATACCGAATCTTCTTCTATACAGCAAAACCCACTAACCCTGCTGATTTAAAAAAGAAAGCTGAAAGTAATTCCGAACTCTCTCATTACCTCGAAAACAATCAAGATCAAACTGAAAAGATGAAATGCCGGTTCAACAAGATCAATGAATTTATCAATAATATTTCCTATGAAAAATTTGTAGCACTTAGATTAGGAACACTGCAATTCAAAGGAATTTATTATCAAAGGAAAAATAAACAAGCAAAGTTAAACATCGTTCAAAAACAAGTAGATATGCTTTTGGGATTAGACATTTCACACATCGCCCACAATAAACTCGCAGATCGTCTTTTAATTTTCTGTAAAGACACAGATATACTTCCATCCATAAAATATGCAAGACTTAACGGCTTACATGTTGCCCTAGCACACCTAACAGGAGAAACTCAAGCAGGAATTCACATAGCTCCAAAACTAAAAGTACACAGCGATGATGTTAGAATACAAAAAACAAAAGACATCATCGATCTCATAACCTCAACCTCATCATCTCACCACATCTAAACCATAACAACACATTAGATTACACTCTAATTAAGTCCACGATGTGGGATTGCGCGCCTAGTAGATTTGGTCGCTCCATAGCACATCGGAGGAGGCGCGCGTAGCTTTTGAGAAAGAGATTCTGTGTGGTTGAGTGGTGTCGGTTGGATCGACACGAGTCATAGTTGGACGACTAGGTGTGAAGTGGAGGATTTGTTAGCAAATTAAACAGAAAAATCGGTATATGTGCAAATCAAAAACTGGAAACTCAATGCTCACATACTTCGTTATCACTTCTATTGCCGTTGGAACACTAATGCTAATTACTCCCTTCTTGCAGATTTAGTTCTGCTTCCATTGCTTGGATTTGCTCTTGCCATTGTAAGAGTTTGTGAGCTAGTTTTGTGCGTTCTGTTTCATCAAGCACTCTTGCACCATCACGCAAACGCTCAAGCTCTCTGAAGTAGCTCATCTTTAGCAAGAACCATTGCTCGCGTAGAATTTCTTTATCGGTTGTCGTGCTGAACTCCTTGCTAGCCTCGCAGGATTATAGCCCCGCAGGGCAAACTAACCACAGCAAGTTTACCTAAGTATAAGGCCTCAATGAATTGACCTAAGTGAAGTGGAGGATTTTTTAGCCAACAGGAGGCAGTGCTAGGTAGCGTTCTCTATCTTCTACACTTGGGCAGTCCAAATACTGATCTGCTACCCTAATGTAGTTGTGTTTAAATCTGACAAACTACACACCATAATGAGCTTTGAGTGTGCGCTCTACCTCTTGTCGGCTATGCGCTCCAGCTATCGCGTTTCTAAGTACATCACCAAAGGCTGGGTCAAGCATAAGAAAACTACAACCTAATCGCTTTCCTAGTTTGCGCGCGATGTTATTCCACACAGAGGTGCTGAACTGTCGTGCAAGATAGGCATATACGCCATACTTCTCTCCGCTCTTAAAGTCATAGGCAATGTTATTCTCTGTGATGGAATACTTAGCCGTAGCGGTTTTGAGCATGCGATAACTCCCTTCCTTGTATTCTTGCACCACATTCTCTAAGATTTTGATGAGATCAGCAATGGGGATCGCATTGATTCTGTGCACATCTGCAATGACAATGCTCCTTTGACCTACAGACATAGAATGTGCTTTTGGCGTTGTAGGGTGCATGTATCTCTCTTTTGCTTGTGCTAGGCGCACCTCTTTTGCTTGGCGTGCTTTGGTGATCTCTTGTGTTGCCATTTGAAGTATCTTATCTACGCGTGCTAAACGCCCTTGCATGATGATAGGTTGCATTAATGGCGGTGTCTCGTGCTTGGCATAGTAGCGTGCCATATCTCTTAAGGGGGCATCTCCACATAAGTGATTAATCCTAGTTTTTGAGCAAACAGCTCTTGAAACTTGCGAAACAACTCTTTGTCCTTGACAAGCTCAATAGACGGGGCACTCTCAAGGGGAATGATGATCCTAAAGCGTTCTACATTAGGGCGTGAATCGTTTTCTTTGAGTTTCTTGTAGTTGCGTGAAGGCACGATGGCAAAGGCAATGCCATAGCGTGCTAACAGATCACACGCGCCCTTAACACTCAAAGGCTTTTTCTTGCCGTCCTTATCGTTATCCACATCGTAAAAGAGAAATGGGTGCAAGCCTATCACATTCTTGCCAGCGCGCTGGTGCTTGGTGCTATAGCCCTCGCTAAAACGCGCCACAGACACATCATACTCAATCACCCCTAGCGCGATCTGCTCCCACTTCTCAAACTCGACAAGTTGCTAGGCTTAGGGACACTAATGGCAAATCTCATCGCTGACTTCTTTGGTGGTTGTGTGCACGCATTACTTCCTCTATTTTGATTAAGTAGTCTTAACATCTAATCAACACCTATGTATATAACCTAACTCATCTATCTTATCTCTAGCCCCGCAGGGCAAACTTACCAAACAAGTTTGCGTAGTGTCCCCCCTTGCGGGGGTGGAAAATTTATAAATTTCCACCCTAAAGGGACACACATAAAGCGTTTGAAAAATTTGCCCTGCGGGGCTTTTAGTGTGGTATAATGTAACGATGTTTTTTAAAGGGGTTTTTTATGGATAATGTGGATAATCAATCAGATGAGGGTGTGCAAGCTAAAGGCGCAGGACAACCACATGGAAATAAAGTTATGAGTGATAAACCTACACAGACCCAAAAGGGCAAAAGCGTGAAAACCTTAGACAAAATGACAACCCGAGAGTTAGCGGACAAGGTAGCGCGCTTAGACAAACAAATTGCAAGCAGAGTTTGAGCGCGATAGAGCGAAACATAACCTTGAATAGCAGGTGCTAAGGTTGATGAGATCAAAGAACAGCAAAAACAAGCAAGCCAAATGCTCATTAAGAAGCAAGGAGAGGGCAAGTAAAACCTTCTCTTCACCTAGAGAGATGGGAAACTCACACCAAAGGGGTTAGTCAATGGGGAGCATTGCCTCAGTCAATTTTAAACCCACGAAGTTAAATATCAAGTCAATCACAACGACCGCAGTATTGCACCTAGCTATGTGTTAGAGAGTGGTGGGTTAGGCGTTGAGTGCAATAGGAGTGCGCAGGAGGCTTTTAGCCTTAAGAGATAGCCTTGTGCAGAAAGGCAATGGTAGTTTATTATCAGCAGTTTAAGCAGAGAAGCCAAGCCAAGAGTTATCTCTAGAGTGCGGTAGTTAATCTCAAGGATACCAGCACCATGCAAAACTTAGAGCAACTAGCCCAACACTTCAGGGATAAGTATGGATTTCAATGCTATTACATTGCTATCCATATAGATGAGGGGTATGTAGATGATGAGGGAAAAGAACAGATCAACCACCACGCCCCTTTAGAGTTTGTAACCCTGCACCCCATTACAGACAAGAGCATGTATCGTAAGGAGTATATCACACGCCAAGTGGCTAGGGACATGCAAACGGAAGTCGCTACTATCTTGGGTATGCAAAGGGGCGAGTATGTAGAGAAGAGTGGGCGCAAACGCATTGAGCCTAGAGCTTATGGGCGGTTAATGGAGCAAGCTAGAGCGCAAGCACAAGGGCAACTAGGAAACCACCAAGAAAGAGATACAAGAGCAATACAAAGACCACTTAGCCCCTAATGAGGTAAAAGCCTTACAAGAGCAAGCCAACACCGCCTAGCAAATCCTAGAGCAAGAGCGCAAGGCAAGGCAAGATAAGATAAAGGGTTTTGCAAAGCATTGCGCAAGGCAATGGTGGGTAAAGGCTTTAAGCGGGAGCATTTTAGCCAGCTAGAGCAATGGGCAGAGCAAGCAAAAGAGCAAGCGATAGATTTTGCAGAGTTTCAGCGTGTGGCTTTGGCTATCTTTCGGGATATGGGGGCGGTGTTTGCCAAAGACAATGGCTATCTAAGCCCCGATGAAGTGGAGGACAAGGTAAATGCCACCGCCGAGTAATACAAGGAACTATACAAGGATTACCTCAGTCCCCATAGGCAGCTAGATGATCTGAGGTTGTTTTGCTGTTTGGTGAGTAACCATATTCCCAAAAGGGTAGATGAGGGTAGAGATAGACTTAAGAAGGACATTAGACAAGCCAGTGCAGATTTAGCCGCGCTTTGCGAGTAGGTGGGCGGGTCTGGGTTTAATATCCTTGCATACTCTATCAAAGAGCTTAGAAAGTGCATTGCCAAGCTCCAAGAGCAGGCGGGCAAGACCCAAACAGCAGAGAAACAACTAAAAACCCAAGAGCAAGAACACGCCCAAGCTATCAAGGATAAAAACGACACCATCGCCACGCTCACCAAAGAGAAAGAGAGTACCAAGAAAGAAGCAAAAGAGACGGGGGAGATCAGTGCAAACCTAGAAAACGCCATAAACGCCCTTTACAGCGCATTGCTTGATCTAAAGGAGCAGGACAGCAGTCTCACACCCCAAGACAAGCTAGAAGCAATCAAAGCTAAGGTGAAAACCGCCCCCGCCCCTATTGTGGATAAGCCCACAGATAACCACGCCCTTAAAGAGTTGCAAGTGAAGAATAAATCTCTACAAGAACAAAATAGGGCTAAAGACAAAACCATCGCCGATTTGCAGGAGCAAAACGCCCGCCTATTGCAAACAACCCAAGAGCAGGCGTTGCAAACGCTATTGGGAGAAGTGTATCTGCTCACGCAAAAGCTAGACCCCGATAATGCCGAGTATTTGAAAGGCTGTGCCGATCAGTTGTTGGAAGATGTCGCCCGTTTGAGGGAGTGGCAAAAACTAGCACCCACACTCCAAGAGCAAGCCCACGAGGATAAGAGAGGTGGAGATTACCACAAATAGCCTTGTGTTAGTGGGCATTAGAGTGATTTCGCTCTTGCCACTCTTTTGATCTGTGATTCTACTTTTTACTCTTGCCATGGCATTTATTTAATTCTTGGACCTCTTGCAAAAATTCTGTTTCTTTTTGGTAAGCCTTACAAAAGAAATCCAAGTAATTTTGATAATCTCCACTTTCATAATAAGCGATCAAGGCTCCCCGATATTGTTTGTATAAGTTAGGATCATCTTCTATAAGCACTAAGGGCATTTTGTTATCATTCTTTAATGATAAAAACTGCATACACCTTGCTGTGCGCTTATTACAATCCTCAAAATATTGCAAATAACATAGGTTGTTGTGCAAGTAAATAGCCCGCTCAAAGGGGTGTTCAATAGTTTCATAAGTTTTGAATAAAAACTTCATCTCTGTATGGAGTTTATCCCCATAAGCGAGCGGTAGATAAGAAGTGCCTATTATCCCTGTAATATCGTGATTACGCATTATGCCACAATTATTTGGGGTAACCAGCTCATCAGACAAAATCGCATGCAGGTTTTGGCAGGTTTCTAGGCTAATGGGCAAATTTTCTTTAAGGATCATATCAAAGGCATTGCGCAAATTTAAAATCATCTTGGCATCGCTATATTTCTTGCCCCCCGCAGTCAACCCCTCTTCTAGCAAGGCAAGCGTATCTAACTTACTATAAGTGTTACCCTCAATTTGGGCAGAAGAATAGATAAAATCAAAACGCAGTTTTTCTATACACCCTTGTAGCTCTATAAAATCACTAAAGTTATAATCCACAACGTCTAATTGTTGCTTTTGTCGTGGAGTTAATATGCTCTTGTTGTTTAAAAACTGCGGATTGTATTGCACAAAAAACCTCCTATGTGATTATCGGCCTTAGCAAACCTTTTTTCTCCCAGCTTCCCAGTGTTTGGATACTTACACCTAAAACTTTACTTGTTGCGTGATCTCTAGGATTTCATCATGGATTTCAACCGCAGTTTGCAGATCGAGATAAAATACCTACTTTTGTGCCAATCGTTGATAAACCGCCAAGATTTCGGGGTTTTTTAGTCCCTCTTTGCACTTAGCGCGCACTTTTTGGAGCTTTTTGGCGTATTCTTGGGAACTTGGTTTTTGTGGCATGGACATCCTTTATTGGTAATGAAGGCATTGTAGCATAACTAAACAACAATGAGAAATGATAACCATGCAAGAAACACCTTACTAGAGGACATGAAAGCAAAGTCAATCCTAGCGGTGTGCCCCTTAGTAATCAGCCATGATAAAAAGCTTTTGCAATTTCGTTAGAAACTTCACGCTTTAAAGCAGAATAGACACAAAGACCAACACCAACCCAAAACGCCAATCACTCTTGCTCAAAGAAACTCACTTTCAAATTTGACTTGGGTTATTTTAACATCATTGTCCTTACTAATGATGACCCCCGTGTTTTGGCGTTGAGCTTTGGGAGTAGTTTCACATCTTGCACGCTATCAGATCAAGCGATGGCAAAGAACAAAAGCCCGCCACTTAGTCATAGCTTACTTCAGAGCTTTGGCAGTGCAGAGCTTTCAGCCCCGCCTGACACACCCCCGCCCCCCCAAAGCCCACACGCCGCCGTAAGACAAAGGCAAAAGAACAAAATGCAGTGTGTGCGATCAGATGATGGATTTTAACTAGACCCAAATACCCGACATCTTACGAAAGCTCCATGTCTTTAAGAGAGAGAAATTTAAGGTTTGTGGGCGTTTTTTGTTGTTGTAGGTAGTTCAGTTATAGAGCAAAAATCCACCCGAGTTATGCCTGTTAGCTGTTAGAGGTTTTGCCCCTTGTAAGAGGCTGTTCGGGACTTGTGCTTCTAACATCTTGTAGCCCCCTTGTGTGCGGGGTTTTGGGACTATAACACCAAAAAGTGCGATGCCCTAAAATGCGATGGTGTTAGAAGTGTTAGCTATGTAACGACCTTTACTCCAAGAAAAAATGTAAAAAGTAAATAAGACGAAACGAACAATGGTAATATCAATAAAATAGAATAAGTCAAGTTAAAGTTGGATTTTTTAAACACCGCTCATTTTGATCCCACGCAACCCCGCACACAAGGGCATTGCGGGGTGTTAAAACCCACTTCTAACAGCCACTAACAGCCAACAAACAGTTACTTGAGAGCCACTCCCCACAATGCTAGCAACCCCGCACACAAGGGCATTGTACCTGTGAAAATAGGCTGTTAGAAGTCGTCCGAACGCCCCAATGCCAAAACGCCCCAAATTCTCATCTTGTGGATAAAACCGACACAACACCCCCTAGTTGCAAAAGCAAGAGCCAAAATATTGAGCCAAAGGCGCGTAGGTTTGTTGCGCGCATAGATAGCCACTTTAAACCTTGAGCCAAAGGCGCACAAGTAAATTAAGCCCATATAGCTAAAAGAAACAAGCGCACCGCCAAACCTAGCTTAAAGACGATTAAGCAATGAAAATGAGAGTTAAGGCATTTGTAAGCTAATGCCGTGCCAATCTGAAACGTTTGCTAAAACAAGGGCGCAGGATCAGACAAGGGTTACAGAGTTCAAGAAATGGCAAGGGCTTTTTTGGGATTTTTGGCTTTTAGTTGTGAGGTTCAGTTATTAGAATAACTGAACCTAGTTGTTAATGGCGACAAGTGGCTAGGTCTAGTTGTTAGAATAACTAGACCTATCTTTGATGACAGACAAAGCGAACGCACATCGGGGTTTGTTTGGATTTTAGGTTAGTTTTTGGTAAGACAACGAGTTAAATGTGTTGGCTAGCGTAAACCCGTCCAGTGGTTTTAACCCAAACTTTGACACAGCGAAAGTTAAAACCCTACCTTATTTTGGAGCAACAAAGTGCCAAATAATAACACAAACAGCCAACAAGAAAACTTAAAGCAAACCCAAGCCCCCTTACAAGCTCTCTTAGACAATGCGGACAATGAGGTAGAAATAGAAAATAGCATAAATATACCCTTTGAGATTGAGGACATCTTGCAAGAACTAGAGCCTATCCAACCCCCCGAAATATCCCCCTAGTGCCTAATGCCTTAACGCCCCCCACAGATAGCAAAGAGCAAGCAGAGATTGAGGCAAAGGTTAGAGAGCTCATCAAAGAAAATGAGGGGGCGGGGTTTGTGAGCTTGAAGCTCAAAAGAAACAAGAAACAGCTAGATCACAACACGAGAGAATTGCCCCCTAGCTATTTGTTCCCTAGATGGATCAACAAGCTAGAGAAAGAGGGCGGAGTTATCAGCACTTGCACCGCGGAGCAAGCCCACAAAATAGGCGAGAGATACATTTTAGAGTGCATTGCAACACGCTCCGCTGTCTTATCCTCGCCCTGCTTTTTGATAGCCTCAAGCTCTCTTTCCCCCTATTCTCAAACGCTGCAATCCCTTTGTTCATCTTGGCTTAAACGCCTCAATCTCTCGCTCAGTCTTGCTCTTTAAAGCCTTGAGCTCCCTCTCATGTTTGGCTTTTGTGTCTTGGTATTTATCTCTGAGCCTAATAATCTCATTGCCTAATCGGCTCTCTAGCCCCTCTAAAAACCGCCTACTCATCTTGCTGTAGTCTTTTGCCATAGAATACCCTTGTATTGATCTCCCTAGTATTCTAGCACGAATTGCAAGCAAAAAGAGTTTTTATACAACTCCACAAAAAGCCCCCTGCAAGGGCAAACTTTGCAAGCCCATAAAGGGCACACTCGCTAACGCTCGCTTTGGCTAGTTTGCTACTCAAACGCCGTAGGGGCTTTAATCTACTCTTGATCTACTTCTTGCCTCTGCGTTTGCCCTTGCCCTTGCACCGATCCCGCTTAGAAGTATTTGGCGATGTGGGGGTGTATCGTGGTATGAATTTATCCACTCTGTGGCGTGCTCTAAGATGATTGCTAGCCCATCGTTTATAGGGTTGTTAGGGTTGTTAGGGTTGTTAGGGTTGTTAGGGTTGTTAGGGTTGTTAGGGTTGTTAGGGTTGAGTGCAATAACTTCTATTTCCCATAGCTCTTTATGTCTAGGGGTTTGGCAAAATGGCAAAAGTTGGATATACACAGACGTATCATCGTAAGGGTCATAGAAGTCAAACCGATAGGCATACTGCGCGAGCACAATCTGTATTTTAAGCACAACATGCAAAGGGATTTTTAATGCGGTTTCGGGGTTATCATTTTTGTAGTGAGCAATGGTTGATCTTACTTGGTCTTTAATTTTATCAATCTCACAATCTGGCACACTCTCAAACGCTATCATGCGAAGTTTGGCACAATCAAGGTCGCGAGATAATCGCAACAATTCAAACCGAATTTGCACATCAAGTAGTACTGCTTGCAAATATTGGTGAAGCACCAAATGTTAAAAACACTCGGGCTTCCTAGGTCGATGTTGCTCGTAGAGAGAGCTTGGTTCTCACTCTATGTCCCTATGGATAGAAGGATTTTACAGAGTTTGAGCTCCAACACAATTTCCTATAGGTCTCATGCATCATATCCCCAAAGGTGTAACTTTCGACACCCTCTGCCGTAAATACAAATGCATGGAAGCATTGTACCACAAATTATGGCATTCATCCTACCCGCTAAAGACGAGTGGGATTTCTGTCAAAGGGTTTTTAAAAACCACTCCATCGCCTGTGCAAGGATATCTTGTAACCCAAGCTGTTGTCAGCTATCCTTGTCTTGAGTTTTTTCAAACATCGTTTTTTAAAGTTCTCACAATCCCCCCACAACCGCTTTAAACTCCAAAACTATAGTCTGATACTCCCAACTCCTAACCTCGTGCTCTATGACCCGTTCAAAGCGATCCAAAGAGTACTGTTGAGTATAGCTCGCTTGAATTTTTTGAATTTTAAATAAGCATATCAAAATGCTTTGGCTTCTAGTTTGATCCCCAGCTCTTTCAACGCTTGCAAAAGACTTTTATGCGGGGTTTTAAGGGTCTTGCCCCTGGCTTTGGCGATGTCTTGCAGGGCGCGTTTGATCTGCGCTTCATCTCCATCTTCTAGCATGGCGTTTAAGTAGGCTAGGCATTTTTCTTCTGTGTTGAGATAACGACTGATGTCAAGGTCACTGAAAGTTACCATGCAAACTCCTTTAGGATTTCTTGAGCTTTTTGGATGTCTTTTTTCTGCGTGCTTTTGTCCCCACCACAGAGCAAGATGGCTAGAATGTTGCCTTTTTAGCCACATAGAGACGATAACCTGCACCTATGTGGATACGCATTTCAAAGATTTGCCCCGTGATGTGCCTGTGATCGCCAAGATGCCCATGGGTACGCAACATGTCCAATCTTTTGGCTATGGCAGATAAAGCTGTAGGATTTGGCAAATTCTCTAACCACGCATCAAAAACAGATGAAGTTTTAACTACCATTGGCATGGATGCATTGTAGCGCATTTTTTTCTATGTTTTTGATTTTTAGTTCAGTGGTGTTGATGAGAAGTAGATTTTCATGCGTATTTTAAAATCTCTTTAACATCCCCTACAACCGTTCCCACTCCCCAAACCATATGCAAAAGGCTTTAGAGAGTGTGGTGAATAACGCTAATAACGCCAATGTGGGCGCGCTCGCGTCCAGTGGCAAAAAAACAGACAACGATCATAGCAAGGGGGTTTCTACTCCCAAAAAACGCGCTCTAAACACCGCCACAGACTTAAGTGAGCCCCTAGTTGTGCCAAATGAGGAGCAGACTAGCGCGCCATAGCACCAAATCCCACTAACACTATTTGGGTGCTAGCGCACCCAGCGCGCCTTTGGTGTAGAAACATCCGCGCTAATTTTGCGTCTTGGATTCTTTTGATGGTGGGCGCGCGGGGTCTAAAACTTCGGGCAAGAGAGGGCGATGAGCACGCTCTGGACGCATTTGTCCGAATCTATGATGCTCTTGGCATGTTCGGTGAATTTGGAATAGGCGGCGTTGAAATGGGGATTTTTGGCGCGCTCTAGCTCTAGGTAGTAGCGGTAATAGGCCGCATAAGAGTGGTGCTGCCCGCTTGAGCCTAGGGCTAAGATAGCCTGTTTGATGAGCTCTAGGTTGAATCGGCGTTTGCAATCGTGTTGCCCGGGCACTCTGCCGCGCTTGAGTTGCAGGCCTGCTTCGCCCTCTTGGCGGTAAGTGCGCACCCAACGGGCGATTTTGATGGTGTAGTTGTAGATTTGGCGCGCAGTTTTGCTAAATTCCCCGCGCGATTCTAAGAGGACGCGCACGATGAGGGCGATGGAAAAGTGTTGGGCGTTGTGTAGGACAAAGTGCACCATGTCGGCTTTTTCGCGCTGTTTGTGCTCGCGCTTGGTGATGTCAAAGTGCCCTATGGTTTTTAAAATGTAGGACTTTGCCTTGCGCTGTTCTTCCATATTGTTGGGGTTGTTAAAGCCACGCAGTGTGAGGCGGGGCGTGGGGGATAGATTGAACTCGGGGACTTCCTCTAAAGGGGGGAGTTCAGGCATGTATTCGGCGATAAAGGCTTTCGGATCAAATGTTGCCACACCTGCCCCCCTTCTAAAGGTTTTCGCTGTGGGTGTTCTAGTGTGAATTAGTTTAAATGCAGTTTAAAGCTTTTGTTTTAGGGGCGTGTCCACCCAAAATCGTAACCTGAAAGCGCAGCATTGTTTGGAAGTTTTTTGTATAGTGATGCGCAAAGGTAAGTTATATTCTTTATTGGGGGAGTGAGAGCATAATTTGACACCACAGTAGAAAGAAATTTGTTCCTATCAAACTCACACTCTAAATTCTCGGGTATGTAGATTTCGCATGTTGTGTGTTTCATTTTTTCTTAACTCTTTGTCTGTTTGGTTTCTGCTTTGGACTCTGCGGTCGCTTTTGGCTTTTTTCTCGCCGAATCTCCTCCTCGCGTTCGTGGAATCTAAATACGATTGTGTGTCTAGTTTTATATCCGCCCTTGAAGATCATATCCCCATTGACTCTATACGCGCCTCCGCGCGCTGTGAGTGGTTACAAAACTTTTTCTACCAAAGTCCTCAGAGCTCTTTTTGCTGTATCTAGGCTGACACCGCATAATTTTGCAAGATTTTCAGATGTAACAAAACGCTACTTTCCCGATCTCTGAGTTCAAGGACTTTAATACAAGCTCTAGCATAGCTCTCCCTATTTCCCCAAGAATGCGGAAAAGTGCGCTTGTGAAATGCTTGTCAAAAATTGCAATCATTTCCATAAATAGCATCACAGATCAAGGTATCGCTTTCTTGTATCTCGCCTGTTTTTATATTTTTGGATATAGACCTTTTGGCGTGTTTCTACCTTTTTTTGGACCTGGTTTAGGGCGAGTTAGAGGTGTTTAAAAGTGGAGGAGAGAAGATGTGCTTTGGGATGTAGGATTTATTTAAAAGGCAAGATTAGACAAGTCTTGCCCTATCATTCCGGTAAAATTTTACACCCTAAAATCATAAAAAAAATAATGGAAAACATATCTTAATGAAATCTAAAGAAGTTCTCAAACTCCTTAAAATTAGCCGTGTTACTCTTTGGAAATATGTCAGAGACGGGAAAATACGAGTCGAGCAAGAGCCCAATGGTTATTATAAGTACTACGATGCGGATGTCTATAAACTTCTAGGGATTGAGGATGGGCGCTGGAATGTTGTTTATGCCCGTGTTTCTACTGCTAAACAAAAACAGGACTTGCAAAACCAGATTGATAACAGCCTTGCTTACTTGAATGCTAAGGGCATTAGTGTGGATAAAATCTATTCTGACATTAAGAGCGGGATGACTTTAGATAGAAAAGGCTTTATTGACTTGCTCTATGATGTAATGGACTATAAAATCCAAGCAGTCTATGTTTCTTACAAGGATAGACTAGCTAGACTAAGCTATGAATTGGTAGAAAGACTATTTAGTGATTATGGCACTCAGATCATCGTCATTAACTCCTGTGAGTCTAAGAGCTTAGAACAAGAACTCTTTGAGGATATTATGCAGACAATCCATTCTTTTTCTATGAAAATGTATTCTAAACGAAGGATTGCTAAGAAGCTATTGATGGAAGCTAGAGCTAATCCTAGTCTGATTGAAGCACTTAATGGTGAAAGCGATGCAACTGACTGAAAGGCATATCATCAAGCCTAACCACCCATCGTTTAAACGAATTTGGCGTTTCTGCCACTTATCTAAAAATCTCTATAACTATGCTAATTTCATCCTTAGAGAACACTATCTTGCTGGCTTTAAGTTGCCAACTGCTTATGATTTGATTAATCGTTTTGTTAAGGAAAACCAAAAAGACTATAGAGCCTTGCCTGCTCAAAGTGCCCAGCAAACTATTATGCTATTGTGCCAAAACTGGAAGTCTTACTTTAAAGCGATTAAAGCTTATAAGGCTAAACCCTCTAAATTCTTTTCTCGTCCTAAAATCCCTAAGTTTAAGCCTAGAGGACAAGAGGGCGTAGCTGTGGGGGTTTGCACTAACCAACAAATCTCTTTTACCAAAGGCACTCTTACTAAAATCAAATTCCCAGAAAGAGCTAATCTCAAACGATTAATCACTAAAGTTGATCGAACTACTTCTAGGATAAAGCAAGTGCGCTTCATCCCTAAGACTACTTGTTTTATCGTGGAAGTGATCCACGAACAAACTACACAAACGCCACAAGCGCAAGGCAATGGCATTATGGGTATAGACCTAGGGCTGAACAACTTCGTAACTGCAATAGATAATCAAACTAGACCTTTTATTATCAAGGGCGGAGGTGTTAAGTCTGTCAATCAGTGGTTTAACAAACTCAAAGCGCATTACCAAGCTAAAGCTAAATTGTCCAATAAGCGGTTTTGGACTAAAAGACTAGGTAGGTTAGCCTTGTGGAGGGACTGCAAACTTAATAACTTTATGCACAAGGCTAGTTGTTATCTCATCCAACACTGCTTACAGCACCGCATTTCTACTATTGTTGTAGGTAAGAACGATGGCTGGAAACAACAGATAGGACTAGGCAAGAGAAATAATCAAAACTTTGTTTCTATCCCTTATCAGTCTTTCTTAGACAAATTAGCCTATAAGTGCGAGCTTGCTGGGATAGATTTGATTCTCACTGAAGAGAATTATACCAGTAAATGCGACCACCTTGCTAATGAGTCTATGCAACATCACGAGCAATATTTAGGCAAACGCGTTAAACGAGGTCTTTTTAAATCTAGCACGGGTAAGTTTTTAAATGCCGATGTTAATGGTGCTATTGGCATCTTAAGAAAAGTATTCCCTGATGTAGTGCAAACCCTAAGGGATAGCGGAGTGGTGTTCACTCCTGTAAAAATTTCGTTGGCGTTCTGATAGACACGATGAGAAAATTTACGAAAAATAACTTAAATATCCTTAAATGGATTGAATGGTTTTTTGAACATACAAGTACATTCGATCTAAATCCCAAGACAACACGCTAGCCGGTGGCACACCTTGCAAGATGTGTTCTAGGCGTTGCCATGACTCAAGCCTTCTTTGTTCTAGTGGGATAGTTTGATCTTTCTCCTTGTAAAACAGAGTGATCACCGCTCCATACCCACACACTTTAGCTTTATCAGCATACACGCAACCTATGTGCACATCCACTAATAATTTTTTCTCTTTTAAACGCCAAAACTTATTCTCAAAGTCTTTCAATCCAAAAGGCGTGGGGAGTGCTACATGGGGTTTTATGCTCTGTGTTGCTTTCTTTTTTCTACTCATGCAACCTAGCATACTCTCATTTTGTTTTACGATTGTGCTTTCATACTGTTAAGGAGCTTTTTACCCTATCTATGCAACAATAGGCGTGAAATTCAACGGGGGCTCCCCCGGCTTGTAGGTTAATTTTCGTTACTCTATTGGAGTTTTTGCCCTAGGTTCTGCAGTAAAAACTCTAGAAAGTGTTCGTTTTTTTCGTATGCAAGATTTACAACTCGCTTGAAAGACAAACCCTCCTCCCTTATCCACATGAGGGGCAGATTGGATGACCGGGAGGACATACTCACTTCTTGGTGCTAATTTTGATATTAGTATAGTTTGCATATGCTCAACACAGTCCTCAATGCCAGTCTCTAAGCTCTCTTAAAACTGGGCGAGTGGTGTTGGCTAGCCTATCTTGCAAATTACCCATTAAGGTAGCAAAGTGCATCAAGCTTTTTATAGCTTCTTGCGAAGTATTAATGCCATCCGTATCATCGCTACCCCACTTGTTAGTTAAGACTGTTTGCACCAATTCCTTAATAATTAATTGTGGCTTTTTCTTCGGACAATTGAGCAAGCCGAGCGAGGTTTTTGTCGTTTTGAACCTCTAAAACTCGAATTGTATCTAAATCATTTTGCAGGGCTCTGAGTTGCTTAGTGAGTGTATTTTTCGTAGCCGTCTCTATTATTTTCTTTAAGCTGTGACACCAAATCTGAAGTATTGTAGCGTATTTTTTAAAAATGTCGCTAATTACTCAATTTGTCGTCATAAAACCCCCAATTTGTAGTTAAAAAAGCACCTCTCTACCATCATTCATGAAAAACTATAAGAAAAAACTATTTTTAAAAAACGCGCCCGTGCATGCGCGCCCGTGAGTCGGGGTTTTCTTAAACAAAAAAATGTTCGGATTTTGATTAAATTTGGAATACAGTGCTAGCGCACTGCTTACATTTTGTCTGTGGGGAAAGACCCCCACATCCCCCTGTGGCTTTTGAAGTGGGAGAGATTGAGTTTAGAAGGTCATAGAACGCTTTGGGGGTGTAGGTAGTTTGGATTGGGTTGAGGGCATATCGTTGATTGTAGAGCGTTTTAGAGGGGTCTATGAAGGTGTTTTGAAGTGAGGGACAGAGAAGATGTGTTTTGGGTGGTGTAGAGTGGAGTTGGACTTGTGAGATTTGATGACTAGGAGAGATGAGGATGACACACACAATTACAAATCTCACCAATTCTCATTTTGAAACACATCTTGGAAGCAAAAGAGTGAAAGGAGCAAAGGCATGGCATAGTCATGTGCCACATAGCACATAGCACATTAAAGACGCTCTGCAACACATCCATTAAGCGATGCGGTGATGATCTAGTTGCTGGACTTGAGCTGGTTAAGTTTGGTGGTTTCTGGTGATTGAACGGTTTGAGATAGACTTTAGAAGTGAGATGTTAAGAGAAAAGTGAGGTTTGGAAAGATTGAACAGTGTGGAAGGGGTAGACAATACACTGGGAAGTTGAGTGCTTAGATGAGCTTGGGAAGTAGAAGGGTAGTTGGGTTGTATGCTCTAAAACGCTCAGAATAGCTTTCTAAGCACATTTGGGGGTGGGGGGTGTCTTAGGGGGGTATGGTTTTTGTCTGAATCGCGCTGTATGACCCCTTTACGGGGTTAAAAACACTATCTTTGATCTTGAGCGGTTTGTGGGCTCTCTGAATTGTCATTTTTTGTGCCTTTTTTGGGTTTGTTTTTGGACAATGTATGGCTCCTTTGATTGAAACTACAGCGGTTTCTTCAGTAATAACATGTTTAGAAGCAGTTTGGGAAATCTGTAGGAGGCAAATGGGATGTTGACACTATGGTGGAGGAGGGTTGCAGGTGCGCTTGTGATCTGTTGCAACTGACTCTCTTAGTCTTTGATCTAGTGTGAAGTGTTCAACTATCAGACAACATCTAGAGTCGTAGTAACTTTATCTCATACCGGTTTTCAGCTTCTCTTTAAGTGTGGGTGGTCGAGTCCGAATTAAAGAACATGGAGCCATCCAAGCGGGAATCAAGTTTCCTATGATCCCCCCAAAGGATTACAGAGGAAGTAAAAGACATCAGGCGTTATGTGTGGTACGTTAACTTGATGTACACCATCTAGCATCTATGTCATAGATTTAGTCCCGTAGGTTTGGATAAAGTTGTGAACTTATGCTATGAGAGAGGGGAATGTGTAGAAACAAGCAAGCGCAAGCACTTAGGTGGTCGAGCCTATGCAATGATAGCTAATGCTGGCAAAAAGAAATACAGGGCCAAATTAAAAACCCTTCAATTAGAACTAGACACGACAAAGAGTAAATTAATTGCCAAACAAGAGGAAGTAGATACACTCAATTAAGTCTTAGAAACAATCCAAAGGGCTATGAACGGGAGCATTTTAGAAAGCTAGAGCTTTTGGCTAATCAAGCCGAAGACGAAGCAAATAGACTTCACAGAATCAAGACTATAGCCCTAGCTACTTTTGAAGTAGCAAATACGGAGTGAAAAAACAAGACCGCTATAAACTCTCCTATAAACCCTGTAGAGAGCAAGCAAGATAAGGAGGAGAAAGGATTTGGCAGATACTCTTAAAGATCACAGCCAAAAGCTACAAAACATACTCAAGAGAGCGATGCAAGCTGTAATGCCTTATATCTTTGACAACCGATAACAACCCAGCAACAACTTAAACCACTTGATATTAAAAAACAGATGGATAAAGAACCACTTCGCAAAACCTCACGCGCAAATGACTCAAGCAGATACAAGGATGACTTTTAAAATAGGGCAACCCTCATGCCGAGGAGTCCTCTTTAACAGTACAGCTATTTTTACACCCGCACCAACATCTGCTCCTCAGATGCCTAGGCAATATCTTATTTAACTCTTCCTCAGAAAAGAACTGCTCCTCTTCTGATTTGAGAGCTTGTCTAGCCTGTTCATAAGCCTTGCGGTTTGTTTTCGGATATTTTTTATAAATTTCTCCAAGCTTTTTATCTAGCTTCTCTTTTTTATCTCTAATCTCTACATCAGAAAGTACCTGAAAATCTGTCATCAATGCGATATACCTATCACAAATAAACCAAAGTTCATCGGCACCTTGTCTATACGACTCTATCTCTTTCACAATGTCAGTTTCTTTCACATAAAGGTTAAGCGCAAGTAAAGGCATGGAAAGAAACACTCCTAACCAAGGCAGAGACCAATGACTAAAGCCGATAGAGATTGACGAACAAACGAAAGTCAATACAGATAAAGTCACCTGCCCCCATCTAAAACATTTATAATCTCGCTCCCTAATTTTCAACTCTCTATTAAAAGCTGTCTTGCTGTGAGTCACTCTACCATACGACTCCTTAATCTCTTGCAAGAGAGCACCCCTATAACACAACTTTAAACTCATGAGATACACTCTAAAATTTTTACCAAGTTCTTTACTTCATCTCGTTGAACCCTTACAATATCTCCACTTCCTGGCATTTTTAGTGAATTACCCAAATCCTTTGTTGCCATCGACAATAATCGTCTTACAAATTGATTTAAAGTAGAGTTGCTACCTCCAAATCCCATACTTCCCTGTCTCGGATCTTTCCATTTCCAATGCCCAATTGCATCACAAGCAAAACTGTCAATGACACAGCCCGGGACATATAATCCCTCATCATCTCTGATTTTTCGTATACACCTACAAGTATCAACAAGCAAACCATTACTCTTTCGATTCTTGTCCCGAATTGCTTTTTGTTCCCTTAACGGATCTGTCGATCTCCATTTTCCACCCTTATTACTATCCGGATGGATATATTCTGGGTAAGTGTATTTTCCTATTGTTCCTACTTTTTTAAATGCCGGCAGAATTTCAAAGATTGTCTCATCACAAAACTCTATAACAACTACTTGTCCATCACCCTCTACACTAGCCAATCTAGCATCGTTGTCTTGAATTTCTTGTTTAAAATTTTGGATTAACGAGGATTGTCCATTGTTCTTATAAGCACTAAAACGATAAAACTCCTTTTCCGGTAAGCACATCAAAATATCGACATCACTCGACCCGATTGCCGTACCCCTCCCGTAAGAACCAACAAAAAAACAATAACTTTCCACCTTCACTTCTTTTACTTTTTCTCTATCCAATCCCCAAAAATCCATAATTAGAGACCTAGCTATTCGCTCGTACCTCTGAAAGATCTTGCGCTCTTCCTCTTTTGAAATTGATTGCATTCCCTTTTTTAACTCCACTAGATAACCCCTTAAAGTGATTTGAAAATCTCTGAATATTTCTGTCCATTATTTAGTAATTCATCTCTTTCTCGAAAGCCTAAGAGGGATGTGGGGAGTCTTTTCCATAAGACAAAATGTAAGCAGTGCGTCAGCACTGCATTCCAAATTTTATCACCACCTCCGCTTCCACTGATCGTATGCAAATCCAGCAATTCCAAACAAACACAGACGCCACGGTGAAGTCGAGAAAACTACAGCACACACCCTCATTCTTGCTACTAATCAAAAGCAGGAGGACCTTGACAACGCTACAACATTCTACAATATAAGAACTTAGAAATACATGGAGTTATTTTGGTCTAATTCGAAGTCAGCGTTTGCGACCCAACTATATCCCTTAGATAGAATCCAACAAAATCCTGCTCATTTTGTTAGTGAATGATAGCAAATGCTTGTGCAGGACTACTCTTACCAATCAGCGAGTATTGTAGCTATCTTAGGGGGAGGGCTACCTAGAAGCCATTTAAAGTGATTTTGTCCTATGTTAAAAACACTCTGTCCTTCCATTTGCTGTTTAGTAATCCAATTGAGATCGTTACTCTCAATTTGAGAGATATTGACAAAGCTACTTGCCCATTGAAGAGATCGACATGCATAACAAGAGTCTCTTGCTTTTGATTTTCAAAGACCCGTTTAGCCTCTCTCACTTTGTGTTCTTTAATGTCATTAACGCCTTGAAAACCACTTTGGATTTCTAATCTTGTTTGAGCGATTTGTAAATCAGCTCCGGGGGTTCGTTTAAACACTTCTATGTTAGAAAAATCATCTTCTCCAATATTTCGTATTTTTTCTACAGAAACGCCAAAGATGGTAGCTAAAGCCTCTTTAAAGTATTCGCAAACTAAAAACCCACGCATCCAGCTAAAATAAACTTCCTCCTTGCGCCTACCCTGATTGTTAAGTTTCTCTAAGATATTTTGATCTTTGATGATTTGATAGATGTTTAGAAGAGTATTTTGTAAAGAAGCGTCCACATTGCAAGGCTTATAGTAGATAGAGTTCAGTTTTGCGAAATATCTCATCAATTCTCAAATTTAGGGCATCAATGTATGCAAAATCGACCTGTGGTCTAATATCTTTGGCACTCAAAAACACCTTAAAATCTTGTTGAGAATTAAAACCTAAGTTATTACGATATTTCTTGAAATCACTAGCACCAAACATTTATAATTCCTTCAGATAGCAATTGAATGCATTAGCTAAAGATATGCTTAAAAGTGGGGGAACTGCATTCCCAATCTGTAGTCTCTTAGCACTTGCACTGCCATAGAGAACATAGTTATCTAGAAAACTCTGCAAGCGCGCCCCCTCTCTGATACTCAGAGCCCTTGAATCTCTAGGGTGGATACACCTTGAGCTACTGGGTGTTGCAAAATTTCTTGGGATGATAGGGGCGGGCTGTTCCCAATGCATTTTGGCATAGGTGTTAGCATAACCAGATTTGGGTTGGAGTATGGGGTAAGACTCCCCCCTGTCTTGATCATCCTTTAAAAACTCCATGTCTGGATGAGTTGCGGATTATTCTTGGGACTTGCATGTTCGCTCAACACACTGCTATCGCGCACAAATTCTAAAAAAGGGTTGTTGGCTGGATATCGATAACATAAATGATTCCCACTCTCACCGCTCTTGATATGAGGCAAATCATCAATAGCAAGTCTCAGACTCACAAAATTTTCTTTATAAAATCATAACTAAGAACGATGCTGTTTTCCTAATATGGGCTTATGGCTAATGCACTGTAGTAAACTTTTTCACTTTTACTCACCATCACCAGTGAACTTTGTTCACTTTTTGCCGTAAATCTTTCATCCTTTTGCGGATAAGATTCACTTTTTGCTCAATTTGCTTTTAAGTTTAAAATACGTTTTAAGCACATTGACTTGAAATATGGCTCTAGTACTAAATCTCCCTCATAGATGCATCTGAAAGCTCTAAAAGGCATTAAAAACGCTTCCACTTGCACGAAAATATTTTAGACAAAGTAATTCGTAAGATGAAGAGGTTGTGTTGGATGAGGAGATAAAACCTCCAGACATTGACGAGCAGTTTTTTTAAGTTATCATGCGGCATGATATTAGAAAATAAAGGATCAAGATGAATATCAAAGATGTATTTACTAAAAAAAGAAGCGTATTCGTTTTGGGTTCGGTGTGTGTCGTGTGTCTATCGGTGCTATTGGTGTGTATGTATGTAGGTTTGCGTGCACAAGAGCCGAATCCTCCTTTTGGCCCAATAATGGTACAAGAGGGTACACCGCAGGAAGTCCCTGTGGGCGTATTGGATAGTGCTGAGGAAAATTTTAATTTGGCGCTAAAAAAAGATGAAAGCATGAACTACAGCGAGGCTATGAAATATTATGCGAAGGCTGGATTTAAGGGGGATGCTGCAGCTTACAATAATTTGGCTTTTATGTATCAATATGGCAAGGGCGTTCCTGTAAGCTGTGACAAAGCTATAAAATATTACGAGGTAGCTGGGGCTAAGGGAGATGCTGTGGCTTATCTTAATCTCGCAACACTCTATGAGCATGGTGAATGCGTTCCTAGAAATTACTCTCAAGCTTTGATGTATTATAAAGCGTCTGCAAAAATGGGAAATCTTGTGGCTTACTTTTATTTGGCAATTATGCACGAGTATGGAGAGGGTGTTCCTGTCAGCCATAAGAAGACTGTACTGTACTACACAAAAGCTTGCGACAATGGGTATGGTCTTGCCTGTGATTTTCTTAAATTCTTACAACGACAGAATCGTTAATTTATGTGGAACAGCTTTGGATTTGCCTGGAGGGACATTCGCGAGCTCATTTGGCTAGTTTACCCTGCGGGGCTTTTTTAGTTTATATTCAACGCTCTAAAAGGAGAGTATGATGGGCTCGCTGAACCTACCAGCAAGGGCAAGCAAGGTAGAGATGTTTGCGATTACATAGAGAAACTACTCTGTAAAAAGACAGGAAAGACTACTTTTGAGCTACGAGTGTGGCTAACGCATATTCCCGCAGGCTTTCAGCCTCCCTATAAAATACCCCTATATAAGCTTGCTCCCGAGCTACCCAAGATAAACAAGCTCATCTACCAGCTCAGATCGCCCACAACACCCACTCAAAGTCTAGACAATACTCAAAGTCCAGTCCAAGAGGTCAAATCGCCCACCACAGATCAATCCACTCCCCAGCGTGCTACACTCACGCCACAAGAAACACCCAAAAACCCTAGCAAGGGTGGTGGATTTAAAATTTAACAAAGGAGTTTGCCACGTCCAAAGTAGATGAGAGTCGATTATCAACAACCCTGAGCACCTTAAAGGCAGACAAAGAGAAGGAATTGAGGCTTTACAAGAAAGACTAGAGGCAAATTTTAAGCTCAGTGAGCAAGATAGAGAAGCTTTGCAAATCCCAACCGATTGTATATTACCTACTCTATGCCAATTTTGCCCTCAAGCTAGATGGACAGGTCGTTATGATTACAGCAAACGCCACTTAGAGATCGAGTGTCTTTGTGAATCTGTTATGGAGCACACTTTTAAGAGCCAAGAGATCGGCACCCTGACAGATCAGATTGTCCTAGAGTGTGATAGTTATAATCAGGCAATGGCAGAATTAGAGCAAGAGGAGCAGGAGCAATAGCAATAACGCATAAGAACACTTAGAAACTTTAGGATTTATTATACTCACTGGGTGTAGCTAAGTGAAATTAGGTGGAGTGATAGGTTTTTAAGGGTGTGGAGTGCTTAGTTGTGCCTTAACGCTGTTTGTAGGATTAAAGGGGTAAGTCCCTATCTTAGGGTTTGATGCCCACATTAACTTTGCAACCCCGCTCAATTAACGCTATCAACTCAGTCCATGCATGGAGCTCTCATGGTGTCTGCTCCGGTACCGTATGAAACCCTATCCGTAATGAATCTTATAAGCCACTTAAACACTGCGAAACATTTTAAGCGGTGTGACATTTTAACATCTCTAAGGACTGCAAACAAAAACCTAATTTTTTAAAACTCTTGCAAACTCCAAAGCATCCCCCTTAAAGGGGGGTAAGTCGATGCCTTTAGATTTTGCAATAACTGCTAAGGCATCTTTAAGTTCTGTCATATCGCCATCCTCTAAAACGGCATTAAGGTAGGATAAGCGCACTTGATCAGAGTCTAAAAACTCGGCTGCATCAAAGGGTTTTAGGGTTACTTTCATGGCAATTCCTCTAAGATTCTTTGCGCCTTGATTATATCCTTTTGCTGTGTGCTTTTATCGCCTCCACATAGCAAAATCACCAAAGTCTCACACCGCTTGGCCACATACAGCCGATACCCTGGACCTGTGTGGATTCATAGTTCAAAAATCTTTCCGCTTATATGCTTGTGATCGCCAAAGTGTCCATTTTCTCTCAGGGTATCAATACGGCGCAAAATTGTATCCCGTCTTCCAAAATCCTTAAGCTTTTTCAGCCACTCTGTAAATTCGCTAGATATTTGCACTTCCATACCCATCTCGCCACTTAGAACACGCACAGAAAGTCTTGGATAAGCAATGCCATCTTTGACTCTAGTCTTTGCTAGATTTTCCCAATGAAAACAAGCATTTCTAAGGTTAGAGAATAAGTCCAAAACAATGTTAACTTTGTAATAGTTAGGCAGTTTTAAATCCACTCTTTTATATAAGAAGACTGCAAAAATCCCTAAAATCTAGCCTATGTTTTCTAAAATCAAAAATCAAATTTTGCAAATGGTTTTGTTTGATGACAACGATAACAGACCCCAAGGTTAAATTAGGCAATAAATACGAATTGTAAGCTTTTAGATCAACAAATTGGCTGTTCTATACCCTCTTGGGCTGACTTATCTCTCCTTGTACGCTTATGGATCTTCTCTATCTCATTGCTTAAGTAGGACTCGCCCACAATCCGTGCAGGGTTGTTAGTGTCAAGTTGCATGCAAAAATCCACAATATGCCTCAAGTAGATTTCTGCTCGCGCAATTCTTGTAACCAAAGCCTAGCATTGAACTCTAAACTGGCATTGTGTTTGGTAATGTCATTGCCATAGTTCTTTAAACGCTCTTAAGGATATGAGATTTCTAATGTCGCTTTTAAAGGCTTGGACTTGCGCATATGTCTATCTCATCTCCAATCCCCACTAGAAATGTCATGGTATTTTTCAAAAAAGCCTGCAACACGGCTTGGACTTGCTTTTTTAACTGGTTACGCATGGACTGACCCTTAGCGTCTAAAGCAAAAAAAGATATTTTCTCTTGGGGCAGGAGTTTAGGGAATTGTGTGCCTTTAAAGTCAATTTTTTTGTCTTTGAAAGCTTTGGCGATAAAACCATGGGCTAGATTTTCTTGGAGTTTGTAATGCTGGATAATGTGGGCAAACTCTTGCTTTCTTTGATGGTCCATGTAATTTCTAAAACTGACATGGATGTTTGGATCTGGGCATTTTTTAAAGTGCTCCCAAAAGCTTAAAATCACCTCTTGTTTGCCGCGCATTTTGGGGCTAGATTTGATGGCACGCAAGACATCTTCTGCGGATGTGCCTTGTGCGATGAGATTTAAGATGTAGTCAATGTTGATTTCCACTTGCTTGATGAGCTCGATCTCAAACACACAGTGATCATCAAGTTCCCGATGTGCTTTGTCTTGGCTTTCTTGATGCCCTCTAAACTTGTCAAATAAATCTAAATAATGCCCTTGATAGTCTTGTAAATCTCTAGGGCTTATGGGGTCTTTATCCGCGCTAAACTCGGCAAAGCATTCTAAAATATTGCGTTTTTTGAGAATGTCGCCATAGAGATTAACGAACGCTTCTTGCGCACTTTCTGTGATTGTGTGCTGAGAAAATGTGTCTAATGGATACTTTATCAAAAGCTCAGATGCCTTCTTTTCGTATTCTTTGTAGATTTCTTCAAAACCTCCTAAAATCACATGGGCATGAGGGTTTTCACAACCAAAGAGCTTTAAAGCTTCGTTTAAATTGTCTTCTAAAGGCCTGAAACACACAATATTGCCATGACTTTTAACGCTGTTATAAGGGCGGTTTGTGCGTGAAAAAGCTTGCAGCAAGCCATGGTATTTTAAATTCTTATCCACCCAAAGGGTGTTGCAAGTGGGTGCATCAAAACCGGTTAAAAACATATTGACCACAATGAGTAAATCTAGCTCTTTCTCTTTCATCCGCTTGGAGACATTTTTATAGTAGTCGTTGAAAAGCTCAAGGCTGTAATTATCCCCAAACAGACGGTTATAATCTTGAATCGCGTGGCTTAAAAAATCCTTGTCGTTATCCTTGAGCTTGTCTGTCTCTTCGTTGTTTTCATCTTCTAAATCATCACTAGGGCTATAGCTGTAGATGGTGGCAATTTTTAGAGAATGCGCGCACTCTTTAAAGGTTTGGTAATATTTTTTAGCCGCCTCAATGCTGGCACAAGCCAAAATAGAGTTAAAACTTTTATTGTGGGTGGTCTTTGTAAAACTCTCTAAAATGTGTTGCGTAACCTGGGTGATGCGCTGGGGGTGGGTAAAATCCGCCTCGCTCTTTGGCTCTATGTCTGTGTTTATAGCGTAGTAGTGCATCAAAAAAGGCAACACATTTTTATCACGGATCGCATCTATAATCGTGTAACGGTGTAACTCTCTGCCAAACCTCTCCGCTGTCATGGCATAATCCTTACCATCGCAATTAGCCTCAAAAATAGGTGTCCCCGTAAAGCCGTAAAAATGGTGTTTCTTAAAGGCGCGCGCGATGTCGGCGTGCATTTTGCCAAACTGGCTTCTATGGCATTCATCAAAAATAAACAACACTTCTTGATCTAAAATAGGGGATTTAGGATTGCTCTTGATGAATTTATGGAGCTTTTGGATCGTGGTGATGATCGTCTTTTTCTTTGGATCGCCTAGCTCTAGCTGGTATTGCAAGGCTTTGGTGTTTTTCGTGGAGCTGGCACTGTTTTTTTGGTATTTTTCATACTCTTTCATGGTTTGGTGGTCTAAATCCTTGCGATCGACCACAAAGACCACTTTAGCAATGAAGTCTAATTGCCCGGCCAGTTGGGCGAGTTTAAAGCTGGTTAAAGTCTTGCCACTGCCCGTGGTGTGCCACACGAAGCCCCCATTTTTAGATTTGCCATAGTCCTTTTGGTGATGTGTGATCGCAACTTGCCTTAAAATCTCCTCTACGGCGGCCACTTGGTAAGGGCGCATGGCAAGCAATTTAGACTCGCTGGTAAAGACGCAGTAATAAAGCAACAGGCTTAAAAGAGTGTGCCGCTCAAAGAAAGTGGGGATAAGCTCCTCTAAATCCTCAATACAATCATTATGCACATCCGCCCAAAAGCTTGTGAATTTATAGGAATCTTTACTCATATCGCTGGCTGTGGTGTTGCTGTAATACTTAGTTTGCGTGCCATTGCTGATCATAAAGATTTGCACAAAACCAAACAAGCTGTTTGGAATGCCCATGCTCTCTTTTTGGTAGCGTCTGATTTGGGTGAAAGCCTCTTTGAGATTCACCCCTCTTTGTTTCAGCTCGATATGCACCAAGGGCAAGCCATTGACTAAAATGCTGACATCGTAGCGGTTCTTTCTATCTGGGGTGGGGTATTGGTGGATCACTTGTAAAGAATTATTGTGGATGTATTCTTTATCCAAAAGTTTGATGTTTTTGCTCTCCCCATTGTCAAACTTAAAGAGTTGGGTGCTCTCGTGCTGGATGGTGCGGGTTTTGTCGGTGGGGGTGGCGTTCGTGGGCTTGATTTGTTGGGTGAAACGCTTCCATTCCCAATCATTAAAAGTAAGGTTGTTGAGTTTTTCAATTTGGGCTCTTAAATTCTTTTCTAAACTCTCTTGCGTGGCGGGTTTGAGCAAAGTATAACCCTGTGCTTGGAGTTGCTCGATCAAATAGGTTTCTAACTCTGCTTCTTTTTGGTAGGCAGTGGCTCTAGCCTTGCTTGTGGGCTTTTGAGCCACTACAGTGCTAAGTTCCCCTTGGGCAATTTTTTCTAAAGTGGTCATGCACTCTCCTTAAAATCTAGCAGGGCGTTTAAATAGTAATGATATTGCTTTTGCCTTGCTTGTATCTCAGCGGGCAAGCCTTGCTGTAGGTCGGTGGTGAGGGCGTGGAACTTGTCTAAGATGTCTACGATTTGGGCTTGGAGGGGGAGAGGGGGAGGGGGATTAAAATTTTATAAACATCATTGCGGTTTAATCCTGGCACACCCCCGCTAATTCTTAGATTTTCTAAACGCAAAGTAAGCAATAGATAATAGATGAATTTCAAAAGTGTTATATCGGTTTTAAGTTTCACAAAATAAGTTGTATCGATTGGGTAACAATCTTGTTCTGTATAATTAACTTTACCTGCTGAACCTTTACGCCCTACAATGATGGTAGGACCTTTTACTAAAAAAACATTGTGATAGCCTACAATACCATTAGAACCCATAATTGGGTAATCTCCCTCTATCCTTTTTAGAGCGGGCAAACTTGCCCCATACTCTAAAGTTAGAATGTTTCCCAACCTCACCCATTCCACCTTAAACGATTTTTTGAGAAGGGCATGGGTAAAATCATAAGACTCAAGACTTACCCCCCCCCCCCCCCACTGGGATCACGCCCAAAGTCTAAAAGCGCATTGAGGTAGTAAGAATATTGTTTTTTTCTAGCTGTAAGCTCTGCTGTAAGCTCTGCTGTAAGCTCTGTAAAGCAATCAAGAATAGTTACTATTTTCTCTTGCACAGGCAGAGGGGGGAGGGGGATGAGAAAATCGTCTGTATTTTTAACCTTTAATTGTGGGATTTTAACAGCACTCATTTTTGCTAATTTTTGAAAATAGGGCTGTTGGCTACAAAGATAGTAATACAAAAATTTCACTACCAGCCTGTCTGTTTTGGGCGTATAAGACCAAAACTCGTTTTTATGAGAAAAGGGGCGGTTATAGTATTCAAAACCTATGTATCCCCTTGATTTTACAATGACGCTTTCATCTGTAATAATGTCTTTTTTTGGAATACTCTCAAGTGGGACATCTGCCCTAGTCGCCCCCCCTGCAAAAATCCGCACAGCTCCACTTTCTACATGTAAGTTTTTCATCTGTGTGGCGGTTATATTTGTGCCAGCATTACGCCTACAAATCTGTTTAATTGCCACCCACTCCACCCCATTAGGGGCATGCTCTTGTAATAACTTCTCTAGGGGGTGCTTAGGCACTCTCTAGCCCTGCAATGATGGCATCTAGCCCCTCTCTTAGGGCTTGTTGCCTTGCCACTATGGCGGCGATTTGGCGGTTAAGCTCTGTGATGTCTAAATCTTGGCTCTCCTCTTTGGGGTCTAAATAGCGACTCACGGATAAATTATAGCCATTCTCCCTAATTTGCTGGGAGGGCACTAAAATAGAGAAATGCGGGCATTCTGTGCGTTTCTCATAGACTTCTAGGATTTTGGCGATGTTAGCCGGGCTGAGTTTATTTTTTGTGTCCTCCTTGATACACTCCATCGTGGCATCGATGAAGAGAGTCGCATCGTCCTTTTTATTTTTCCTCAGCACTAAAATACAGGTGGCGATGTTGGTTCCAAAAAACAGATTATCCCCCAAGGCGATCACGGCATCCACAAAGTTACGATCCACCAAGTATTGGCGGATTTTTGCCTCAGCCCCACCCCGATACAACACGCCGGGAAATTGCACAACCGCGCATGTGCCCCTAGGGGAGAGCCAAGAGAGCATGTGCATCGTGAACGCCAAATCCGCCTTAGCTTTGGGGGCAAGCACGCCGGCTGGCGCAAAACGCGATTCGTGGATGAGCAGCGGATCGTCATCGCCCACCCATTTGGTGGAATAAGGCGGGTTAGAAACAATGGCATCAAAGGGTTCATCGCTTTCATGTTTTGGGTCTATGAGGGTGTCCCCGTGGGCGATGTTGAATTTATCGTAGTCAATGTTGTGTAAAAACATGTTCGCCCGGCAAAGATTGTAAGTCGTGGGGTTGATCTCTTGACCAAAAAAGCCTTGTTTGATGTTCTCTTTGCCTAAAATCTTGGCAAATTTGAGCAAGAGTGAGCCACTCCCACAACAGGGGTCGTAAACTTTATTGATGTCCTTTTGCCCATGGAGGACCAGCCTAGCCAAAAGCTCGCTCACCTCTTGGGGCGTGAAAAACTCGCCCCCACTCTTGCCCGCGCTGCTGGCATACATGCCCATCAAAAACTCGTAGCATCCCCAAAGACATCGATCCCGCTCTCTTGGTAGCCGCCAATTTGCATGCCCCCCACGGCTTTTAAAAGGCTGATGATTTTTTCATTTTTCTCTTTAAGGCTTTTGCCCAGTTTGTCGCTGTTCATGTCCAAATCTGCAAAGAGACCCTTAAAATTCTCACACGCCCCCCCCTCTAAGCTAGAGGCTTCGATGTTTTGGAAGATCTGGTTTAAGGTGGTGTTCAGGCTGTCGTCTTTATCTGCCCTTTTAAGCACATTGCTAAAAAGCCCACTGGGCGGGATGAAATAGCCCTTTTCTTCTAAAAGTGCCTCTTTAGCCATCTGCGCTTCTTCATCCTTTAAGGCGGCGTAATTAAAGTTTGGGTCTAGGGCTTGTTCGTTGGCATTGATGTAACTTGTGAGATTCTCCGAGAGATAGCGGTAAAAAATCATGCCCAAAATGAATTGCCTAAAATCCCAACCATCCACCGCTCCGCGTAATTTATCCGCGATGTTCCAAATGGTTTTAAATAACTCTGTGCGCCCTGTTTGGGGGATTTGGTTGTTGGTTTGCTTTGTTGGTGTGTTGGCTTCTTGCATGAAATCCTCAAAAAAGGGGCTATTTTAGCACATATTATGGGTTTTTGTTATATATGACCCCAATCCCCAAAAATCGCTTCCAACCCCCCAAAACCCATAGTTTGCCACTAACCTTGCGCTCTATGACCCCTTAAAATCGCTCTAAACGCTATATTTGATTTAGGGCTTTGCTTCACTTTGCTTGACAAGACAAAAACAGGCACTTTTGCCTAAAAACTCCAAGCACTCTAAACAAACAATCCCATCCACTTCTCAAAGCTCCAAAAACTCTCAATGCAAGACCCAAAAAGCCATTTTTTGAGCGATTTCTAGGCGCAGATCGTTTTTGTCATCTTTCCCTACACTTGAATGCCCTTTCTAGCCCCCTAGAAGGCTCTACAATCGCAACAATACCACCAACCCATACCCTACACTCCTCCACCTCTCCAAAGCGTTGTACGGGCTTTTAAACGCTATATCTGCTCTACCCCTCTTTTCACAAACCGCGTTTCTCCCAAAAACTCTTGAATCATCCATTCTGCTATCTACCCTTTCTCTTCACTTCAAAAGCCCTCTCTTGGGGGTTTGGGGGCTTGCCCCCAAGAGCAATATGAATGCCAAGCGCAAGCTTGGCTTACCTAGCGATTCACCACGATCTAGCAAAATTTCTCGTTTTTTTTTAAGCAAAGCTCGCGCATGCGCGCGCGGGTCCCGCGCATTATGCGCGCCCGCGCTATGCGCGCATGCGCATGCGCATGCAGGTTTTTAACCCTTTTTAAAAAGCGTAGCTTTTTTAACCTTTTAGGCTTTTTTTGTTTTCAAGTCCCTGTGGCAGGGACTTCGCGGTCGGGAATTTTTGACTAACATGGAGTAAAATCCGCATTGATATAGAGTAAAATCCGCATTGATGATAGTATTCAGTTGAAATCCTATTATTAGTATGGTAAAAACTCAAGTTTTGTTTACCTTGTATTAAAAAAGATGAAATTTTAAGACAATCTATGCCCTTTTTACTTTGGATGGGCTTACTCTTTCTCCCTCTATTGGCAAATCCCATTGACAAGATACAAGCCTTATATGGGCACACACACCCTCCCTCTTTGCATGCCTTTTTGACAAACCTAAGTCCCCAAAGACAAGAAATAATCCAGCTAGCCAAAAGTGTTGCCATCCCCATCTTAAAGCAATTCAAGGCAAACACCCCCAAAGAGCGCGCCATGCTAGAAGCGATGCATCTCTTTAGCGCGCTCATCCTTTTAGAGCTTATCAAAGAATCCATGCCAGATGATCCCAAAGTGCCCCAATTTAGCAAGACAGCCACACAAATTGCTTTAGACTTTTCACACATTAACGCATTTCTCTATGCCCCTTTTGCAACTCCAAGCACATGGGATTAACCCTTTTATTATCCACAAGAAGCGTTAGGTTTCTCTGCCAAGACCTCAGGGAATCTCTTTGGCACTGATATCCAATTTGGTTATAAAAAGTTGTGTCAATGGGATAACAATCTTTTTCTATATCAGTTACTTTACCAGCCGAGCCCTTACGCCCCACGATAATGCAAGGGGCTTTAACAATGTAGGTATCATGATAGCCGACAATCCCATTTGAGCCCACTACGGGATATCCGCCCGCCCTTCTTTTGCCCTCTTGTAATGCCTTGCCATATTCTAGGTTAAGCACCTCCCCTAACTTTTTCATCTCCCACCCCTTAGCCGGTGCCTTAGGCAAAGCGTTGATCAAATTTTCTAGCGAGTCTTTAGCTAGCCCGGTGTGGGTCAAAATGGCTTGTAAAAGGGTTTGGTATTTTGTTTTAGCCTTTTGCTTGCTTTGGATTTGCTCTAAGATTGCTTTAAGTTTTTGCGATCTCTCTCTCTCTCTCTCTCTCTCTCTTTGCTAGCTACACCTAAGAAACTCCTTTAAAATCTCTTGTTCTTTGCCCTCTAAGGTGGCGATCTCTTGATCTAGGCGGGTGATTTCTTGCTCAATGTGGCTTAGCACGCTTATAATTTGCTCTTGGGCTTTTAGGGGCGGTAGGGGGATTTTAAGGGCGCTCACTCTTTGGATTGAGGCGCGCAAATTACGGCAAAAGCCCACTTCTTGCCCCACTTGTTGGAGACTATAGCGTAAGATTTGTGCCTTAATGTTAGGCTCAAGGGGACGCAACACCCCGCAATGATCAGTGGGGTAAAAGGGCGTGTCTTTGGGCATGTAGGCAGTCATCCAATCCCCATCAATGCCCCACAGCACGCAATCGCTTGCATAATCTTTTAAAAGCTCTTGATGGGTAAAGCCAAAGGGCTTTGACACATTGGCACTATAAACGGGGATTTTGCCCTTTGGGTCTAGCTCGCTGTCTAAAACCCGCTTGCCAATGCTTAGACTAAATTTATTGGGGTCGCTTAAAGAGATTGTTTCCCATCCCCCGCTTGGTGGGGTGGGTAGAGTTTTTAAAAGCCCTTGTAAGTCTGTGCTGACCTCCAAGGCTAGCCCTCTTAAAGACTCTAAAAGGCTCTCTAAGGTAACGCCTCGCCCCTGACAAACCCCACAACGCTCTAACACCGCTAAAATCAAGGCTTGGTATTGCTCAATCCCCATGCGGATTTGCTGATATTGCTTTTCTACCTTAGCACACTCGGCGATGATTTGCTCTTGCACTTGGAGGGGGGGTAGGGGGATAGCAATATTTTCAATAAATTTTTTAGCGATATTTCTCAGGGCAATCCCTTTAAACCCCGCTTCTAAAAGCTCTAAATGGTGGCGCAACACAAGATAAACATACCTTAAACGCACAGCGGGGTTAAGCCCCGTAAAAATATAGGTGTGATCCGAGCTTGCAAACTTACCCAACACATAATGCACATTAGCACTCCCCCCATCGCCTATCACCAACGCCTCCATATCAAAGTCATGCGCCTCGCATTTATACACCTCTAAAGAGGATTTATAAAAATCAATCGTGCCTTTTGGGTTTTCAAATGAAGCGGGGCGTTTGCCCTTACCCATACTCTTTAATACCTCCCCCAACTTCACCAATGCATACCTACACCCCGCAAAGGGGTTAGCCCCCTCAAGTTTGGGCGTTAAACTGATCGCCAAATCAAACACCCCTTTAGAGAAGTCTAACATCTGCACTAGGGGGCTGGTGTAAAGCTGGTAGCCCTCCTCTTCTTGGTATGCGGGGGTTTTAGCGTTTTCAAGCACGGCTTGCATAAAGCTTTTAAGCTTATAGGCAAGCTTGCTCGAATCATTAGGGTCGCTAGGGTTATACAGCGGGGTTTGGATGTGTTTGGCAGATTGGATATTGCTCAGTGTTTGGCTCTCTGTGTCCTGCGTGCTAGGTGTGCTGGTGTATTTGATCCCCTCATCGCCCTTGCGCTTGCTCCAATCATAGCCCAAAAACTCCACAATCTTAGCCTTATTGCTCCCACTGCCCAATTTATCCGGGGGGCTTTTTAAAATCAGCACCTCTTCGCTCTTAATATTGGCAAAGGCGCGCATTTTTTCTAGCTCTAGGGCGTGCATTTGCTCTAGGGCTTGGGCTAATTGCCAATCTGCTAGGCTTTGCTCACTCTGCTGGGTTTTTCTTTGCGCCTCAGTGGGGGTTTTGCGCTTAAAAATCTTGGGCTCTTTGGCGTTAAAGTCGTCTAAATATTCTTTAAAGCCTAAGGCTTGGGCTAAATGGGGGCTTAGGGTTTGCGTGGCTAAGAATGCCTTAAAATCCTCTAGGGGGTAATCTCTAAAGGCGCAATAGTGCTCTAAAAGCGCGTTTTGGGCAAAGTCGCCTTTTAAGTTTGCGCCCTCAAAGCGCGCCTTTTGCAAGGCATTTAGCAAGTCTGTGCCGTATTTCTCCACCTTTTGGGCGTATAAAATAATAGTCTGTGTGCCCGTGCTACCAAAGGTGCGCGAATTGAGCTCCACAAGGCAAAGGGTTTTAAAATGCTCGAGCAAGAGGGCGCGGGTTTTTTCATAAATCCCCCCTTTTTGCAACACGCTCACGGGCAAGATGAGCGCGCATAGCCCCCCTTTTTTCAAAAAAGACAACGCCCTTTCTAAGAAAAAGCATTCAATGGCGTTGTTGTTTTCATAGCTCTTAGAGTCGATGCCCTGACTTAGGGTGAATTGGCTAATCACCGCCTGCTCTAGCGTGCTTAAAAAGCCCTTGACAGAATAGGGCGGGTTGCTAAGGATCACATCAAAGCTTTCTAATTTAAAGGGCACAGAGTGGGGCTGTTGGATCGTATCTAGCGCGTCTTGAAAGATGATTTGGCTTTGACTCTTGGGGTTGTGAAAAATGCACGCCAATTTAGCCACCTTAGAGAGGTCTTTATTTTTCTCAATGCCATAAACTTGTGCGTCCTTGTAACACGCCATCATCTCAGTGAGAAAATGCCCTGCCCCACAGGCAAAATCTAGCACTTTGGGGTGGCTTGGCAGGGGGGGCAAAGAGTGGATGATAAAATTTGTGATAGGTGTGGGGGTGAAAAAACGCCCCTCCGTTTGGTGGATGTGCTTGTTTAAAAAGCCCTCAAAGAGATCGCCTAAGAATTGGTTGTGTTCGCTTTGGCTCAAGTAAAAATTTTCGATCAAGCCTGCCACCTGCACCAACACCTTAAAATTGAGGTAAAACTCTTGCGCGTTCTCCACCTCAATGAAGTTAAATTTTTTGATATTGAAATACTTTTGTTGATCAAAGATGTCGTCTAACTTTTCTTTAAACTTGCCCTCATAACGCATGGCTTCTTTAAAGAGATCCCCAATCGCGCTTTTTTTGACATTGATCACCTCTTTGTTAAACAGCTCTTTAACCCCCATTTCATAGAGATTTAAAAGCCGATCGCAATAGGCAAAGGGGTTATCGGCGATCACGCCCTTATAGGTGAATTGCAAGTCATGGGGGTTTTTGATCTCATCGATCACCTTACACAAAAACAAATCCACCAAAATATAAAAGCTGTTTTCGTAGTTGCCAATGGAGTGGTGGCGTAAAATCGTGGCAAAGGTGTTGTAAATGCCACTAATTTGGCTAGCAGACACCACAGATAAATCCTTGAGGCTGTATTTTTCCTTGCCAATGTGGTAGGCTTGGATGTCCTCTTCAAAGATGCCCTTTGTGGTGGAGGCGTTAGAATAGGTTTGACTCCACACTTCAAAATAACTTTGGGCGTTGGCGTTGGTGGGGTCGGCAAAGGCGCGCAATTTCTGACTCTCTTTGCGGTCCTTGTTGATACGCTGTAGGTGCTTTTCATTGTCTAGGGTGCAAACCAAACGCATTTCATAGGTGTGGGCATCGGCAAAAGCCAACAAGCACAGATAGGGGACTTTATGCACGGCGTAATAGCTAAAGAGTTGCCCGCCATTTTTTTGCGTGTTGTTCCACTCCTTGCTAAACTCACCCCCATAGGTTTTATTCTCAATGAGCACAAGGGGTTTAAATTCTTGATCGAGCAGTAAAATATCGCCATAGACTTGCTGGTTATGCCCGACTTTAAAGGTGGGCTCTAAAATGATGTGCTCAGGGGCATAGCCCTTTGCTAAGAGTTTATGCAGTGCCACTAAACAGACAAAATTTTCATGGGCGCTAAAATTGGTCGTGGTGTTGCGGTGGATGATAAAGCCCGTGCTAGGGTTTTTCTTACTTGGATAATCCCCCTCCTTAAAATTTTCATCTTGCGGGGAGTAGGTGATGCTTTTGGCGTTGAAATCCACGCTGATTTTGGCATGGTTGCCGTAGGTGTGGGTGAAAAGATCGCCCTCTTGGGTGAAGTTTAAACCTTGGAGGACTTCTTTTAAATTGCCTGCTGTGATCTTGTTGTCTGCTGTACTCTTGTCTGCGCTAATCATCAAACCCCTTGTATGAAAAAAGGGTATTGTAGCTTAATTTTAAGCTAACGCAAGCCCAAGCTGGGCTTGCAAAATCCTAGACCAACTTAGGTCTAACTCCCCCCTCGTATTTGATCTCTAACTCCTCAACCCGTTTTTCTAGCTGGGCGATTTTGACGACATGGCGATTTGGCATCACCACTAGGGGGATGTCTTTGAGCTTGCCTTTAATGCGTTTGGGTCCGTGGTGATCCCACACGGTGGCAATCAACTCTTCAGGGTTGTCCTCGCCCCAAGAGCCATAATAGTAAAGGTCTTTGGGCGGTTCGTCCTTGACATGTTTTTTGACAAATTCATCATAGGGCAGTCCCCTTTTTAAGCGGGCTTTGCGCTCATTGGCGCGCAGCTGGGCGGTGGCTTGCTCATCCACGACAAAAGTTTCTTTGTCCCAAACCACTTTGTAGATGTTGGAGGCGACATGTTCAGAGATGCGCCCGATTTGTAAATCCTCCATCACCATCTCAGGATCGCGCTCGAGCACATCCCCATAACCCCCCCCACAGCCTTGGGCAATCATGTAAAGCTCGCCCTCTTGGGAGCGGTCAAATTGCAAGCCCATGTGGTAGGTGGTATAAACCCCCCCTTTAAAGGGGCGTTCATTCATCACGCGCTCCATTGAGAGATCAAACTCTTCGGGGTTTTTCTTAATGATCTCAAAGATATTGATCCCCTTAACCATCGCTAGGGGGTAGGTGGCACACCCATAGCCCCCAAAGAGCCCGGGGACACTAGAGAACTTCGCCCCAGAGGTAACCGTCATAAAGCCCCATTCGGGGGTGTTGCGCGCAGCCACAATCATCTCATAGCCCATCCCCCCTCTATACTTGCCAAAGCCCTGATTGTCGCGCACCACGCGCTTACTCACCAGTTGCAAAAAGGGCACTTCTTCTTCCATCACCTCTTGTTCGCCAATGTCTGCCATCGCACAGAATAGGGGCGCGACTGCATCCTCGCCATCTCTAAAGGCTTTTGCCCCCCCGCCCATGCCATTCAAATCCGCGCACAAGTTGCCCACCTGCTCGCCATGTTGAGTCTCCCCACCCCATAAAAAGTCGTTGATTTGGTTAAACCAAGGGGCTAGGACATTGGCGTATTTGGTGTGCATGGAGAATTGCAATTTGGCATAAGCGATCTGCAAAGCGCTAAATGCCCTAAAGGAGGCTTGCAAATTTTGTCCATTGGGCGCGTCATAAGAGCAATCCCCCCAAGTGCCCTCATCGGAGATGATCTCAATGGGTGAGAGCGCCCCTGTAGAGCGGGGCAGATCGGGCCACCAGTGATTTAAGATCGCTTGGGCAAAGAACGCCTTCGTGGAGGCTAGGGGAGAATTGATGGCGCGGTTGATGATCTCCTTGCCAGAGCCTCTCAAATCCACAGTCATGTGATCGCCCTTGACTGTGATCTTGCAGGCAAATTTGATCAAGATATTTTCTTTGAGTGTGGAGTCGACAAATTGCTCCACGGTTACCATGCCATCGGGCATGGCAGCGATACGGCGGCGCACTTCGTTTTCCACATCCTCCACAGTCATGCGAATTGCCCCCACAAAGGCATCGATGCCATATTCATCGATCATGCGATCCACAATGTCCATCACCCGGCGCACTGCTCCCATTTTGACCTTAATGTCGGCGAGCATCAACTTAGGATCGCGCGTGGAGTGTTGCAAAAAGGTGAGCAAATCCCGGCGCAATTTGCCCCGCTCGACAATTTTCATAGGACTCCCGCGCAAGCCATCATCAAAGGGGGTTTCAGAGCCAGAGGGCATCCCCCCGGGCTCACATGCCCCATTTTCGCCCTCGTGGATGGTCGCGCCCACCCAAGCGATGATCTCTCCATTGCGAATTACCGGAGTGAGCATGGATTGATCGGTGTTATGCACGCACCCAAAGCGCGCGTCATTGTGGAAAAAACCATCCCCGGGATGAATCCCCACGGTGGGCTCATCTTTCCAATACTTCATGATGTAGCGGATGGGGTGGTGCAAGACAGCGGCAAAGGCGATCACACCCCGATTAGACATGTAGCACACATCCCCGCTAGAAGTATAGACCGCTACGGATAAATCCGCCCATTTTGCCCCCGGAGCTGCCCCCATGCTCTCACACATCTCAAAAGCTTCATCTAAAGAGCCACTTAGGCGGCGGCGAATCCTATCATAAAGCAGAGGATTACCCCCTTTTTTAAGCACCTCCTCTTCTAGGGGAGTGCGTTTAGCAATAGAGTGGTGGCGCATGATGGCTGGATCGGGACCTAAAAAGAGGGTGGTTTCGTTCATAAAATCATCCACCCACGCTTGTTCCTCCGCGCTGAGCTCCTTTTTAGGGGCGTGTTCGTGGTGGCTGTGGGCATGGGGGTGTTTGTGGGCTTGCACATGGGTTCCTTGGTTTTGCATGTTCTCTCCTTATTTAGAATCTACTCCGTCTTTTAAAAGCCAAGCAGCACCTTGAGGCGTGGGTTCTACGCGCCAATTTTTCTCAATCAAGTAGGTGGTGCTCTTGGTGGTGATGATGGCAGGTCCGTGGATGACATAGTTAGCGTTCAACACGCTCTCATCGTAAATAGGGGTTTCAATGGGTTCTTTTTCATCCACATAATACACCTTGCGGTGGCTCTTAGCGCTAGGGATTGTGCGCTTGTGATCGCTGTAGAGCTCTTTAAAATGCACCACATCGGTTTCAATGAAGGTTGCCACCCGCACGGTTTGCACGCGCACGCCCGCCTCTGGGGCTTCTACCCCCTTACCATAGCGTTTAGCATAGACATCTGAGAAAGTGCGAATCGCGCGCAAGACATCACCCACATGGTTAAAGCGGTTGATGTCCAGCACGACAGAGGTGGTAACGCGTTGGTTGCCATAGCGCATGTCCATTTCCAAGCGGTGTTGCACGCCTGAAATGTCATAACCCTGACGGCGTAAATCCTCCTTGCCCCGTCTTTCTAGCTCCTCGATATACTCGTTCATGCGCTCGTATTCATCAAAGAGTTTGCGCTCAATGGGCTCGTAAAGCACGATGTAGCCACTGCGCTCATGGATGTGCAGGGGTTTCATATTGCCCGCCCCAAGAGCTGAGAATACAGACGCAAAGGGAGGGAAGAGAATTTTACTAATGCCCGCATGGTAGGCAATCCCGCAGGCATGCAGGGGTCCATTACCCCCATAAGCCACCATGGTGAATTCATCCACATTGCCCCCGTTTTTTCTAAGCTCCATTTCAATGCCAATTGCCATTTGCTCATCCACGGTGCGCTTGATGACCTTTGCTACCTCGATCACATCCAAATCTAGAAAATCGCAAAGCTTATCTTCAATGACAAATTTGGATCGTTTGGGGTTGAGAGGGATCACCCCATTGGCGTAATTTTCAGGATCCAAATAGCCTAGGAGCAAATCCGCATCGGTTACCGTAGGGTTAAGTCCCCCGCGATCGTAGCAAGCAGGTCCGGGGTCAGAGCCGGCACTCTCAGGTCCGATTTTAACGGCTTTGTGGATGCGATCGTAGGTGGCAATCGACCCCCCTCCCGCTCCTAGTGTGTTTAAGTGAATCATAGGCAGGGTTACGAGCCAGCGGCAGATCACAGGCTGGAAGTCGTAGTGCTTGACCCCGCCTTTGGGCAAAATCCCAATGTCAAAGGAAGTCCCGCCCATGTCCATACAAACCACATTGCCAATATCTGTAGTTTCTGAGAGGTGCTGGGAGGCACTCACCCCACTCACAGGTCCAGAGTGGATGGTTTGCAAGCTATCTGTGGAGTTGCTCTGTGCCATCCCCCCGCTGTTGTGAATCACCAGCATGGGCTTGCCATACCCGCTATCGCGCAGGTTAGAGCTAAGCTGGCTTAGGGCGTGGAACATGATCTCATACAAAAAGGCATCAATGATGGTGGTGTTGGCGCGCACATATTCGCCCTTACGCCCTGAGACTTGGGAGCTTAAAATCACCGGGATAGCCCCTAGTTCGTGGGCGGGGTATTCTTCTAAGATGGTTTCTAACACCAATTGCTCATGGCTAGGATTCTCTGTGGCGTTGGTGAGCGCGACTACAATGGCTTGTGCGCCATTATCCACCAAATCGCGCACCTGTTTGCGCACATCCTCTTTTTGCAAAGGGACTAAAATTTCGCCCACGCTATCTACGCGCTCTTTGACTGAGCGCACCATACGCCTTGGCACGATGGGGTCGGGGCGTTGGGCATTGGGCATATTGCCCTGCTCGGTAACATCTAGCCCCTCCCCATAGCCCTTGCCTCTTGAAAGGTGGATGGTGTCCTCAAAGCCATGCGTAACAATGGCTCCCACTCTAGGACCCTTGCCCTCAATGAGGGCGTTTGTGCCCAAAGTGGTGGCATAACGCACGCTATCCACCTCTTTTAACACCTGCTCACGGGTAAGTCCCGCCATCTTGCAGGCGTTATCTAGCGCGGCATTAAAACCCAAAGAGAGGTTATGGTGCGTGGTTAGGGATTTAGATTCAATGTAAGTCCCATCCCATGCAAAAAAGCAATCCGTGAAAGTCCCACCAATGTCTACAGAAATGCGTTTCATGCCAGCTCCTTATTTTTTGTCAAATTTGGCGCGCAAATCCGCTTGGGCGTTTTCCCCGGGACCATAATGCACGCTGGTTTCTGGGTCCTCCCCAATTTCTTGCCAACGCCTTTTTAAGTCGTCAATGTCCCAGAGCATGTCAATGGTGGGGGGGTAATGGGGGGGGACATACTCGGTTTCAATCTGGGTCCCACAGGTGGGGCAGTAGTATTCATAGATCCGGCAAAATTTGGGATCGGGGGAGAAAGTGTATTGGTAGCGTTTGGGGTCTAAAATGGGGGGGTGAATCTCCTCGGGGTTGCGATCGTAAATGAGAGTGCCTTTTTTATAGGTGTCTCTAGCATCCCCAAAGTCATGCCCACACACACGGCACAGCCACCTTTCACTATTGAGATCGATCATCAAGTATTCTGTCATGGGAACGCGCATGGTTTCTCCTTAAGCTTTGTCTTCTAAAATCAAATCGCCATTGTCGGTGATGAGCAAACTCCACCCCTCAGGCACTCTTGTAGTGAAATAGGGACCCTCCACAATGGCAGGACCGTCCATGTGCGCGCCGGCTTGTTGGTCTAGCAAGATCACCACAGGAGTTGGGCGTTTCCCCTCCTCTTGTAGCACCTCACGGCTACCGCTCACTTTGGCACTGGTTTTAGGTTTGGGCAAGCTGGCGCGCAAACTAGGGTGGGAGAGTTCGTAGCGCACATGGCATGCCAAAATGCGCCTTTGATCCACATTGATTTGGGCGGTGTCCCCCAAGTGGGTAACATGGTCTTCAGACCCATCGGCATTTTCTACCACCACCTTCCATTCATGCTTGCACTCATTCCAGTTATAACCCTCTTGGAACATGTGGCGTTTTGCCTGCTCATGCATTTGCGCTTGGATTGTTTCAATCTCAGACTTACTCAAGTCCGTGATGTCGCGCTCAAAAGTTTGGGCGACATCTGAGAAACTGATCCCATAAGCAGAGAACACCGCAGCCAATTTAGGCACAATCACGCGCTTGATGCCCGCTTTTTTTGCAGCCAAACACGCGCTCATAGGTCCCCCGCCCCCAAAGGCTGCTAGCACCGTGTCTTTTTGCACATGCGCGCTCAAACATGTGGCTAATTTTTGGGCATAGGCTTCTTGTATGGCAAATAGGGCTTTTTCCAAACTCACGCCCAAGGGCTTGGCGATCTTCTCGCTGATCGCCTGAATGGCGCGTTCTTTGTCTAGTTTTTGTTGCCCATTCAAATAGGTGTCTGGATCGATAATCCCTAAAGCCACATTGACATCGGTCATGGTCGCCTCCTTGCCCCCAAAGCCAAAGCAAGCCGGTCCGGGGGCTGCCCCTACGCTATCTGGTCCCACGGTGATACTGCCCTTATCATCCACGCGCAAAATTGATCCACCTCCCACCCCAAAAGATTTCACATCGCTGAGTTCAAAAGAAATTTGAATCCCCTCCACAGATCCGCGCCTCTCTGTCTTGATCTTGTGTGCCTCCACTTCGCCCACATCTGAAGTGGTGCCCCCCACATCCACCATCAAGACATGGTTAAAGCCATAGGCTTTGGCTAGGGCTTTTGTGCCCTCAATCCCCCCTCTAGGACCTGAGGAATAGGTTTTAAGCGCGACAGATTTAGCCACCCGCGAGGACGCGCCATCGTTACGATAAATGAGCAAGGGATTTTTCACCTTATGGGCTTTGAGGCGGTGTTCAGCAGAGTATAAAAAACGCTCCATCGTGGGGTGTAAAAAGCTATTAAGCAACGCTGACCAAATGCGTCTAGTGCGACTGGTGTCATTAGTAAATTCCCATGAAAAGAGCACGGGCACAGAACCTAGCAAGTGCCTAGGGAATTGCAGTAAAAAAACATGCTTGAACTCCCTTTCGGTGTCCTTATCCTTTATAGCCACCACCAAGCGTTCTGCGCCCTTATTAGTCAAGGTGTTAACCGCGCTCACCAACTCACTCTCTATTTTATGGGGATCGTGGATATGACCCAAGAGCACTAAACGCGTGCCAACCAAACTTTCAAAGAGGTCTTTTTGATTCGCGCTTTGGGTGAGTTTGGCATGCAAGTGGGGATCATCGGTGATCAAACCTAGCTTGGGTCCCTTGCGCTCCACTAGGGCGTTTGTCCCTTGGGTGGAGGAGTAGCGAATCAGCTCAGTGGTGTGCAATAGCTTGATAAAACCACCTGCGCCATAAATCTCCTCACTGGCTTTTGTGATGCCTTTAAAAAAGCACTCAGATAAATCCACGGGGGTTGTTAGAGTTTTGGTGTAACGCACCTCTGAACCGCGCACCACACAAATATCTGTGAGAGTCCCGCCATTATCTAAATTGACTAGGTATTTCATGTCCGTCCTTTGCTGTTTTTTGGATTGTGATGACATAAGGCATGATGATGTTCTAGCACCTCCTTTTAAGGTAATGGGGCTTGATCCACCCCCGGGGCTAACTCTAGGGGGATGAACTTGCCCTCTTTGATCGCAAAAACCCCCAAATTGGTGATCACCTTAGAAACGCACTTAGGACCTGTGAGGGGCAGGCTACACTCCTTGACTAACTTACAATTACCCTTTTTATCGGTGTGTTGCATGAGCACAATGACTTTTTTCGCGCTTGCCACTAGATCCATCGCTCCCCCCATGCCTTTCACTAGCTTACCGGGCACCATCCAGCTGGCTAAATCCCCTTGGGCTGAAACCTCCATCGCCCCTAGAATCGTTAAATCAATGTGTTGCCCTCTAATCATCGCAAAACTCTCAGCGGAGCTAAAATAACTCGCCCCAATCCCTTGCGTGATGGTTTGCTTGCCCGCGTTGATGAGATCGGGATCGACCTCTTCTTGTGTGGGAAAGGGTCCCATGCCAAGCATCCCATTTTCGCTTTGCAACATCACCCGGATATTTTTGGGGATGAAATCGGCTACCAAAGTGGGGATGCCAATGCCTAGATTGATGGAATACCCGTCTTTAATATCCTCCACCGCCTTTTGCGCCATTTGCTGGCGACTCCAACCCATGTTGCTATAATCCATCATTCTCCCTTTTTGAGTGTGAGTTGTTCGATGCGCTTTTCAAAGCTCCCCTTGAAAATGCGATCGATATACACCCCGGGGACATGGATAAAATTAGGATCCAACGCGCCTAGTTCTACAATCTCTTCTACCTCTACCACACTCACCTTAGCCGCTTTAGCCATCATGGGATTGAAATTCATCGCGGTTTTATTGAAAATCAAATTGCCATAGCTGTCTGCCTTTTGGGCTTTAATAAAAGCAAAATCCGCTTTAAGTGCGGTTTCTAAAATGTAGGTGCGTCCGTTAAATTCTTTGTGCTCCTTACCCTCGGCAATGATAGTGCCTACCCCGGTGGGGGTGTAAAAGCCCGGAATGCCCGCCCCCCCGGCTCTAATGCGCTCGGCTAAAGTGCCTTGAGGATTAAATTCTACCTCTACTTCGCCGGCTAAAAATTGCTGCTCAAAGGTGGCGTTTTCGCCCACATAGCTAGCAATCATCTTTTTAATTTGCTTGTTTCTCACTAACAAGCCCAGCCCAAAGTCATCTACCCCGGGGTTATTAGAAATACAAGTGATGTTTTTAACTCCGCTTTTGCTTAGGGCTAAAATGGCATTCTCTGGAATGCCACACAGCCCAAAGCCCCCAAACATGATCGTCATGCCATCTTGCACGCCTGCAATGGCTTGCTCAATACTGCTAACTACCTTCATCTGCGCTCCCTATAATCTCTCAACCAACATCGCCACCGCTTCGCCCCCCCCCACACACAGACACGCCACGCCTAAATGCTTGTTGTGGGTATGCAGGGCATGGACTAGAGTCGTTAAAATCCTAGCCCCACTCGCCCCGATGGGATGTCCTAAAGCAATCGCGCCCCCATGCACATTCACCCGTGTATCTTTGAGCCCCAAATCTCTTTGGGTTAAAAGCCCCACCACCGCAAAAGCCTCGCTGATCTCATAGAGATCAATGTCGCCCACTTGTTTGTGGTTGCGTTTTAAAAGCTCTTTGATAGCCGGAGCAGGGGCAATGGGGAAGAGATGGGGATCGTGGCTGAAAGAATTGTAATCTAGGATTTTAGCTAAGGGTTTAGTAGAAGTGTCTTTGGCTAGCTCTTGGCTAGCAATGACTAACATGCTCGCCCCATCGCTAATCTTACTGGCATTAAAGGCGGTGATCGTCCCCTCCTTATCAAAGGCAGGCTTGAGTTTCAAGCCCTTGTCAAAATCTACCTTGCCTAGCTCCTCATCTAGGCTCACCAGCACCTCCCCCTTTTTGCCTTTAACGCTAATGGGCACGATCTCCAAATCAAAAGCCTTCGTTTCAAGTGCCTTGAGGGCTTTTTCATAGCTGTGTTTGGCAAAGCCATCTTGTTCTTCTCTACTCAGCTTGTGATCCTTAGCGCACCCTTCGGCAAAATCCCCCATTAAGGCGTGCTGGTAAGCATCTAGCAAGCCATCTTTAAACAAGCTATCTTCTAACTTGGCATCGCCCATTTTAAACCCCCCCCTACTCCCCATGAGCAAATGCGGGGCTAGGCTCATGTTTTCTATCCCCCCAGCTAAAACCACTTGGGATCGCCCTAGGGCGATGGCATTAGCCCCTAGCATCACCGCGCGCAAGCCCGAGCCACAAGCTTCATTCACCAAAAAACAGCCCACAGACTTGGGCAAATTAGCATTGAGGGCAACTTGCCTAGCGGGGGCTTGCTTGAGTCCAGCGCTGATCACATTGCCCACAATGCAGGTATCTACCAAGCTAGAATCAAACCCGCTAGCCTCTAGGGCTTGTGCGCCCACCACACTCCCTAAAGTTGTGGCCGGCACGCTAGACAAACTCCCATTAAACGACCCAATGGGACTTCGCTTCGCGCTGTAAATATAAACTTCCGCTTGTTCTGCCATCTCATCCCCTTGAAAGATTTACCGAGCATTGTCGTGCACTAAAATAAGCGTTTAGTTAATAAACCTTGAATATTATAAATTAGGTGTGGCGCGACTTACATTTAGTAACACTAACGCGTAATAGGCACATTTTAGGATTTTGGCTTTGATCGTCCAAATCTAACAATACTCTGCTAAAATCCTTACACACCATTTAAGGAAAATAGAATGCATATTGCACAAATTTATGCCAGCCAAGTCCTAGACAGCCGCGCCCAACCCACGCTAAAAGCTAAGGTAGTTCTTAGCGATGGGAGTGTGGGTGTGGCGATCGTGCCTAGCGGAGCTAGCACGGGCAAGAAAGAGGCGCTAGAACTAAGAGACGGGGATTCTTCTAAGTTTTTAGGCAAGGGGGTTTTGCAAGCGTGCAATTTTGTCAACCAGCACATCAACGCCGCTTTACAGGGCAAAGACCCCTATGATCAAGCTGGAGCAGACGCGCTCATGCTAGCTCTAGATAATACCCCCAATTACGCGCATTTAGGCGCAAACGCGGTTTTAGGGGTGTCTATGGCGTTGGCGCGCGCCAGCGCGCAGTCCTTGCACCTGCCTCTTTATCGTTACTTAGGGGGGTTAAACGCGCGTATCTTGCCCGTGCCCATGCTCAATGTCATCAATGGGGGGGCGCATGCCAATAATTGCCTAGACTTCCAAGAGTATATGATCATGCCCTTAGGGTTTGAAGACTTTTCTGAAGCCCTGCGCGCGGGTGTGGAGGTTTACCACCATCTCAAAGCGATGTTGTCTGAGGCGGGCTATAGCGTGGGGGTGGGCGATGAGGGGGGGTTTGCGCCCGATTTTAAAAACAACACAGAACCCCTAGAGTGGTTGCTCAAAGCCATTGAAAAGGCAGGCTATAAGCCGGGCGCGCAGATCGCGCTGGCTTTAGACATCGCTAGTAGTGGACTGCTAAACCCCCAAGGGCGTTACACCCTCAATAGCGAGGACAAGGAATTAGAGAGTGAGGAGCTCATTGAACATTACAGTGTGCTGTGCCGCCAATACCCCATTGTGTCTATTGAGGACGCTCTAGGTGAGGAGGATTACGAAGGCTGGGCGCAACTCACCAGCACTTTGGGGAATAAAATCCAGCTTGTGGGCGATGATCTCTTTGTAACCAATAAAGCCCTTTTAGAACAAGGTATCGCGCGCAAATTAGCCAACGCGATTCTCATCAAGCCCAACCAAATTGGCACGCTCTCCCAGACTTTAGAGACAATCCAATGCGCCCAGCGTGCGGGCTATGCCTGTGTGATGAGCCACCGTAGCGCAGAGAGTGAGGATAGTTTTATCGCGGATTTTGCTGTGGGGCTTAATACCGCCCAGATTAAGACAGGCGCGCCAGCTAGGGGGGAGCGCACCGCCAAATACAACCGCTTATTAGAGATCGCCCAAGAAATGCAAGGGGAATTTTTGGGTAGCAAACTCTTTGCATGAAGGTGTGGCTCATTGGGTTTATGGGGAGTGGGAAGAGTTGTGTGGGGGAGTTGCTAGCCACACATTTGGGTTATGGCTTTGTGGATAGCGATGTGGCGATTTGCCAAGAAGTGGGGTTGAGTGTGGGGGAAATTTTCTCCCTCTATGGGGATGCGCATTTTAGGCATTTAGAAGCCCAATGCATCGCGCGCCTCAACGGGCTCTCTAATTGCGTGGTAGCTACTGGGGGGGGTATGCCCCTTTATAATACTCTAGGGAGCGGGGTGGTGTGCTATTTGCAAGCCGATTTTGAAGTTCTACACGCACGGTTGTTACAAGATAGCCCAAAACGCCCCTTATTTACAAGCCAACAAGCCCTTTATGAGCTCTATGTAGCGCGCGCCCCTTTGTATGCGCGCCTAGCCCAACACATTATCAACGCCAACCAACCCCCCCCCCAAGTGGTCGCGCAAATTTTAAAGCTCTTGGATCAAGAGTAAGTTATAATAACACTATCTTTACATAAAGGACGACCAATGGGTTATGGGATATTGTTGATCGCGCCAAGTGGCGCGCTAGAAGAAAAGAGTTTAGCCTGTTTAGAGGGCATGTTCGCCACGCAACCTAAGAGTTTTAAGGTTGTAGAAGCCACCTTAGGTCTGACCGTGCCTAGGCTCATCGCCTTGTTAGAAAAAGGGGATTTTGCGCCTTGGCTACAAGCCTATCAAGATCAACTAGCCAAGCAGGATTATCTCCTGTTGCGCTCTAGCGCGTTGGAGAATTTGCAAGCCTTAGACCCCAATATCGCTACCAAACTCGCCCAACATCTGAATTTGGTGGTGATCAATGCTTTACAAGGGGACGCGCATGCGTGCGCGCTAGCCCACTCTAGCTTGGTGCGTGCTGGGCTTGTTAACCCGCTGAGTTTGACGCAGGGGTATCACAAGAGTGAGACCAACCACCTTGTCTTGGATTTAGATGCCCTGCCACAAGATTTAAGCCCAGCACTACAAGCCATCCAGCAAAGCAAGAGCGCGATCCTAAGCCCGGTGCGCTTCCAAGCCGAGTTGCTTAGGCGCGCTAGAGGCGCGCTCAAGACCATTGTTTTGCCCGAGAGTCAAGACCCTAGAATCCTGCAAGCTGCCCAAGCGATCACCCAAAGCCAAGCCGCTAAGATCATCTTGCTGGGTCAAGCTGGCAAGATCGCCCAAGATGCCAAAGACTTAGGGCTTGATTTGCAAGCGTGCACGATCATAGACCCTAATACCTCTGAGTATTTAGACAATTTTGCTAACACCCTCTATGCTTTGCGCCAAAGCAAGGGGTTAAGCCTACAAGAAGCCCAAGAGTTAGTCAAAACCCCGACTTATTTTGGGACCATGTTGGTTTATAGCGCGCATGCCGATGGTATGGTTTCAGGAGCCACGCACACTACAGCAGACACCGTGCGCCCTGCCTTGCAAACTATCAAACTCCACACGGGTGTGAGTTTGGTGTCTAGTGTGTTTTTCATGTGCTTGGATACGCGTGTGCTAGTCTTTGCTGATTGCGCGATCAACCCCAACCCCAGCGCGCAAGAGTTAGCCCATATCGCTCTTAGTTCCGCGCGCACGGCTAAGAGTTTTGGTATCGAGCCCAAAATTGCCATGCTCTCTTATTCTACGGGCACTTCTGGCAAGGGTCCTGATGTAGATAAGGTGCGTGAGGCTTTGGAGATCGCGCGCCATTTAGATGAGAATCTTCTCATTGATGGTCCCTTGCAATTTGATGCGGCTATCGATGCTAAAACAGGGGCTAAGAAAATGCCCGGAAGCCCTGTAGCCGGACAAGCCAATGTCTTTATTTTCCCGGATTTAGACGCGGGCAATATCGCCTATAAAGCCGTGCAACGCACCGCAAAAACTCTAGCCATCGGTCCTGTATTGCAAGGGCTTAAAAAACCGGTCAATGATTTGAGTCGGGGCTGTTTGGTAGAAGATGTGATCAACACGATCATTATCACCGCTATCCAAGCACAGGGGTAGAGCATGCGTATTCTCGTCTTAAATCTAGGGAGTTCCTCTATTAAATTCCAGTTGTTCCACATGGAGAAAAAAAGCGTGCTGGCTAAGGGCATTGTAGAGCAGATTGGCGGGGAGTGTTCGCAAGCCCAAATTTACACCCACCAAGGGCACGCCCAGATTAGTAAGGAATGTTTGGACATCCCTACCTACGATGCCGGTTTGCAACACATAGAGGACACTTTGGCACATCTAGAGGTGTTAAAGAGTTTGGGGCATGTAGATGGAGTGGGGCATCGCGTGGTGCATGGGGGGGATTTATTCATTGAACCCACACTGATTGATGAGGGGGTGATCGCCCACATTGAAAAACTCGCTTTCCTAGCCCCCCTACACAATCCTGCGCACTTAAGGGGGATCCAAGCCCTGAAAAAACGCGCCCCCCACATCCCCCAAGTGGCTGTTTTTGATACCGCGTTCCACCAAAGCATCCCCCCCCATGCCTTCACCTACGCCCTGCCCCATGATCTCTATGAAACCTACAAATTGCGCCGCTATGGCTTCCATGGCACTTCACACCACTTCGTGGCGATGGAAGCAGCCAAGTTTTTAAACATCCCCTACGATCAGTTCAACGCCATCTCTTTGCACTTAGGCAATGGGGCAAGTGTGTGCGCCATTAAAGAGGGCAAGAGTGTAGACACCTCTATGGGATTGACTCCCTTAGAGGGGCTCATTATGGGGACGCGCTCGGGGGATTTGGATCCGGCTTTACTAGGCTATATCATGCAAATTCAGGGCAAGAGCTTACAAGAGGTTAATGATGTGTTGAACAAAGAAAGCGGGTTAAAGGGCTTGTGTGGTAAAAGCGATATGCGTAGCGTGGAGGCGTTGATCGAACAAGGCGATGAAAAAGCCAAACTTGCCTTTGAAATGTATGCCTATCGTATCCGCAAATACATCGGGTCTTACTTATTAGCCCTAGGCAGAATTGATGCGTTGATCTTCACGGGAGGGGTGGGGGAGAATTGCGCGCGCCTACGCAAAGCCGTTTGCGCCAATTTAGAGAACTTTGGCATGGCACTCGATGCGCAACTCAATGAAAATTTGCCCAAGGGCGTGGTGAATCTAAGCCAACCCAACACAGCCGTGCAGATTTTGCGCGTGCCAACCAATGAAGAGTGGGCGATTGCTAGGCAAACTTCTCAGATCGTCCAAAAGCTCAAACAAGCCTAGGGTTTTTTAAGCAGGCAAAGACCCAGCGCGCTCCCCAAACACACCCCAAGCCCCAAAAGATAGGGGAGGGGAACAAAGAGTCCAAAGCGCATGAGAGCCAAGAGCGCGCCCAAGAGTAACATGTATGCTCCGATCTTGCCCCAGCTCAAGCCCAATTCCATGCCCAGCACAAATTTAGAAGGGATTTTTTGCGTGGGGTTTTGCAAGGCGTTTTTGAGTTTTTGGTATCCTGTGAGCAAGACCAGTAAAAAGCCTATAAAAGCCCCTTCAAAATTGAGTAAACCCACAGCCCCCCAGCCATAAGCCACTCCACCAGCCCCCCCCACATTGCACAAGAACACAAATAAGGCGCACTTAAGACTACACATCGCGATTTTGGTATTTGGGATCACTAGCCAACGCATCTAAATCTCTTTTAGCCCGCTTGTAGGCTTTGTAAACATTCAAAATTGCCCCCCCCACTCCCCAAAACACCCCCAACCAGAACAACCAAGCCACACCGGTTAGGCGTTTTAGCCCATAACCTATGGCAATGCCTAGCAAGATGGCCACCACGATGGAAATCCCCAAACTCAGAACACTCGCCCCCTCCACGATCCGCTTGAATTTAGGCTCAGAGTCCATGCGCCATTTCGCTAAAGCTCTCTTGGGCTTTTTGCACACAAGCCTCAATGATGTTTTCATGCATGGGCGCGCAAATAAACCCACTCTCAAAGGCGGAAGGCGCAAGATACACCCCTTTTTGCAACATCTTCTGGTGGAAAATAGCGTAGAGATCGTTTCTAGAGCTCTTAGCCCCCTCAAAGTCGCACACCTCCTGCTCGCTAAAGAAAAAGCCAAACATGCTCCCGCGCACACAGGTTTGCAAGGCGATATGGCAAGATTGTGCGGCTTGTTCTAAGCCCTGCGTGAAACGCAAAGCCAACGCCTCCAATCTGGGATACAGTTTGGGATCTTGGGCGATTTTTTCCAAAGCCACAATGCCCGCAGCCACGCCCACCGGATTCCCGCTCAAAGTCCCCGCTTGATACACCCCACCTACAGGGGCTAATAATTCCATGATCTCAGCCCTACCCCCAAAACAAGCCAAAGGCAAGCCCCCACCAATGACTTTACCAAAGGTAACTAGATCGGGCACTAGATGGTGGTAATCTTGAGAGCCATGGGCTCCGGCTCTAAAACCACTCATCACCTCATCAAAGATCAACACGGCGCGGTGTTCTTGACATAGGGTTTGGAGTTCTTGCAAAAATTCCAGTTTAGCCGGCACTAAGCCCATATTCCCGGCAATGGGTTCGATGATGACGCAAGCTACATTCTTACTAGCCTCAAAGCAAGCGCGCACCGATTGGATGTCATTATAGCGCGCCACTAGGGTGTGTTGGGCGATGCTCTTGGGCACGCCCAAAGAGTTAGGCACTCCAAAGGTGGCACATCCGCTCCCAGCCCCCACCAACAAGCTATCGCTATGCCCGTGGTAGCATCCCTCAAACTTGATAATGTCGTCTTTTTGAGAAAAAGCCCTAGCCAAACGGATCGCGCTCATGGTCGCTTCTGTCCCGCTATTGACTAAGCGCACTTTCTCCACGCCCTCGTAACTCAACACGATCTTTTTAGCTAGAGTGGTTTCTAATTCTGTGGGCGCGCCAAAGCTCAAACCTCGTTGCAAGACTTCAATCACGCGCTCTTGAATTTGGGAATTGGCATGCCCAAAGAGTAGAGGTCCCCAACTTTGCACGAAATCCACATAGGAATTCCCATCTACATCATATAGAGAATACCCCTCTCCCTTGAAAATAAAAGGGGGTGTGCCCCCCACATTTTGGAACGCCCGCACAGGGGAATTTACCCCCCCCACGATCACCTGCTTGGCTTCGTTGAAATCATTAATGCTGTGCAACAAAGCGTGATCCAGCTGTTTTTTTGCCATCAGTCTTTTAAGCCCGCTTTGAAAGTGATTTGCACCTGCGACCAGGTCAATTTTTGGTGCATGGGTTCACAGGCTTTAGCCAATTTAGCCAACGCGTTTTTAAGCCCAAATTCTAGAATATCTAGCACGCCGGTTACAACTAGCTGATCTTTCTCAATGGTGTAATTCATGGGCACCTTGACGCTCTTGGCATTCATGCGCACGCTAGCTAAAATAGTGCCTTGGTTTTCGCCTGCTACAATATCTCTAAAAGTTACCCTGAGATTCTTGTCCTTAAAGAGATCAAAGAAGGCTTCTTTGACATTCTTACTTTTGAGCGCGTCATGTAAATTCACATGCGACACATCTATGGTCGCGCTGGCTTTATCTAGCATGCGCACCACACTGGAATGGTCTTTATTGAAGCGGTAATTCACCCCATCAAAAGTGCCTTCTACCCCGACTTTTTTGGGCGTTTTGAACGCTGTGAAACTCATACTCAGCTTGCCTGTATCGATGCTGCTTGCGTGCGCTAGAGCAGAAAACAACAACGCGCCTACAACTATTTTTCTCATAAACGACTCCCTTGATCGAATTTTAAGAACGCCATAATAACATAAAAGCCCCCCTTTAGGCAATTATCTAGTGCTTTAAAGGTTCTAATAGCACTTTTATACCCGCCTTGAGGATCAAGGGGTTTTTTGTGTCGCTAATTTTGATGAAACGCACCGATCGGGAATGTCTAGGCTAATTTGGGAAGTGGGGGTGGGGCTATGGGTGAAATCCAACATGCGCAAGGATGAATCAAAAAAGCTAATTTGGGGATGCCAAGCATCGGTATTAGCTACAATGTGCAACCTACCACTATAGCCCATATCCAACCAATACTCCCCACTAATCTCTTTGAGGTTTAAATAATTGCCCGAGGGGATAACAGTCGCGCTATTGGCGATTTTGGGTGCGCACCCCAAAGTAATACACCCAATCTTGCAAACTACGGCGTTCTAAATCCGTGAAAACAAAGCCCTTTTTGGCAAAGAGGGCGGCGATGAGAGTGGGGTCTAGGGCGTATTCGGTCTTGAGCGCAAAGATCGCCTTACTCCAAGAATCTTGGTAATCCACCTCTAACACCATGAAGTAGGCATAGCCCATGGAGGCTAACACGCTTTGGGTGGTTTTTAAGAGCAACAAAGGCGAGGTTTTTGCTTGAAAACTCACATGCAACACCCCGGGTTTACCAAACTTTAAGGGCAAAAGACCATTGTCTTTAAGGGTATCCACCACCTTCTTGGCGCGTAATTGTCCTTGAGTGTAAAAATTACCGCGCTTGGCAAACACCCGCGCGATGAAATTCCTATTGGTTTGATAAAACCTCTCTCCGACGAGATTTTTAATCTTGTCCTCTAGGGCATCGCCACCCAAATATCCTTGCCAACCCAACCACAACACTAGGCATGCTAGCACTCTCAAACTTATTTGCTCCGTTCTTGATAGTGCGCGTAACTGATACGGCGCAAGCCGTTTTTGGGGGTATAGAGCAATCTTAAGGGTCTTTCTTGGTGGAAGTCTGAAACCTGTCCATTAGCCTCCAAAGACACATTGCCATGCCCAAAGGCTAACAGCCACTTATGCCCCTTAGTTTCTAAGATCAAGCGATCTTTGATGGTGATTTGGCTTTTTTTCTTATTGCTCAAATCGATGCTCTCCATCCAAATTTCTTCTTTGGGGGTGATCACAATCACTTTAGATTTATCAATGGGGGTTTCTTGCTTAACACTCTCTGGGGACTCCTGAGGTGGTTCTTGGGTTTGGAGACTCTGGGGTTTGTCCTCTGGGGGGTTGGAGGGTTGTGGGCTAGGGGGTTGTGTGCTGGCTTGGGGGGGGGGAGTGGGTTCTACCTGCAAAGGGGCGTTCTTGGGCGCGTTACTTTCCAAAGGAGTGGTTTGGGGAGGTGGGGGAGTTGGTTGCGCTAAAGAAGCGTATTTATTGTAGTAGATATACCCCCCAGCACCCGCCAATAAGATCAAGGGCAAGACCCACGCCCACTTAGAAGTCTTTTTAGGCTTGAAAGAGGCTAGAGCCTCAGGGTCGGATCGTGGGGTATTGACAAAGGGGGATTCTTCGGGCGTGTCAGCTTTATCCTCTATGGAGGGTTTGACAAAGAGACTCTTGTCATATTCCATGAGCCACTGCCCCAAGTTAAGCCCATACTCCTTTTCTAAGATTTGGATGAAGCCCACCGCGTGCACGCGCTGCAAATCCTCAAAGCGTTTTTCTAGGATCGCCTTGATCTTGGGGTTGGCGATCTTGGTGGTTTGCGCGATCTGGGCGATCCCCTTGTCCTTGAGAATCTCTAAATTCTTGTCTAATTCTGCTAGCTTTGCCTGTTCGTCCATCATTGTGTCCTATCCATTATAATTGCTCCGGCCACACCCACATTGAGCGAACCGATGTTGCCATGCATGTTAATACGCACGATCGCGTCCATTTTGCGTAAAACCTTAGGAGATAACCCGCTTCCCTCAGCACCCAAACAGATCGCCAAGGGGGTTTTGAACGCCACTTGGCGCACATCACACCCTTGTGTGTGCGCCCCATAACAACGCACTCCAGCGCTTTTGAGCTCTTGCAACGCGTCTAACAAGCGCGCACACACGCAAAAAGGCACTTCATAGAGCGCGCCCATGCTCGTGCGCGCTAACCCCTCATAGGGCAAGGGTGTATCCATCACCACCCCCTCAAAACCCAAGCATGCTACACTTCTAAACAACGCCCCCACATTCCCCACATCGCTCACACCACACAGCACCAAAAGCCTGTTGCAATGTTTGAGCGTAGCTAGAGAATCGATTCTAGGGGGACGCACTTTGGCTAAAAACCCCTGGTGGTTACCCCCCCTAGCCATGCTCTGGGCTTTCTTAGCGTCCACACGCACAAGGGGGCGATCGTATTCTTTGGCATGGGCGCACAAGCGCGCAAAGAGAGTCTTATCCACTTGTTTAGCCAAATACCACTCTAGGATCACGCTAGGGTGGTGTGCCAAAAGGTGCAAGAGCACCCGCTTGCCAAAGACAATCATGAGCGCATGCTCGAAGCGTAAAGGGCTTTGGGAGACACCCCCTTGAGTTTAGCCAATAATTTGGCTTTGATCTTAGGGGGCAAGGGCATATCAGCGATCTCTTGGTAGGACAAAGTGGGCTGGGCGCAGGGGTGCAAGCCACACACCAACACCCACTCACCCCGTAGGGCTACAGAGGGTAGAGCCTTGAGTTTGCCATGCACTTCTAGGACATTGCCATAGTAGCGTTGTTCATGCAGTTTTGTCATCTCTTTGATCGCAAATACAGGGCAATTAGGGATCAGCAAGGCTAGATCGCCCAAAGTGTCTAGCAAGCGCTTGGGGCTTTCATAGATCACCAAAGCCACTTGGGTCTGCAAAACCGCAACACTGGCGTTGAGTTTGGCGATCTTGGCACGCCGATCAACGCTCTTGGGGGGTAAAAAGCCCACGAAGAAAAAAGCACCCATCTCAAACCCGCTCGCGCCATAAGCGCTCACACACGCGCTAGCCCCGGGCAAGACTTCGTATTCAAGACCATGTTCTAGCGCGAAGCGCACCAATCTAGCCCCCGGATCGCTCACACAGGGCATGCCCGCATCGCTTAAAAAGCCCACATGCTGATCTTTGAAAAAAGCACTCCCCACTTGGGCTAAAAAGCTTTCTTGGTTGTGGGAGTGCAAAGCGTGCATGGGTTTAGAGGGCATCTGCAACACCTTCTGCGCAGAGAGTAAAAACAACAGACGCTTGGTAACGCGCACATCCTCACACAATAGCACATCGCAACTTGCCAAAGTGTCAAGCGTGCGCAAAGTGATGTCTTTGAGATTGCCTATGGGGGTGGGGAGCAGACTTAGCAAAACTACTGCAATTTGTATTTTTGGCGGAATTTCTCCACGCGCCCTGTGGTGTCAGCGATCTTGTCGCTTCCGGTGTAAAAGGGATGGCAAAAACTAGAGATGTCAATGCGTAATTCACTTTTGGTGCTGAGCACCTCAATTTGTTTGCCACTGGTAACACAGGTTACCTTGCAAGGGATATACTCCGGATGGATTCCTTTTTTCATGCCAACTCTCCACAAAGTTTTGCTCTGATTGTAGCTAAATTTTGCTTAAGTAAAATAGCCAGCTGTTGGCGTGCTTGTTTATTCATGTTTAAGAAATGATGTTATCATGAGAAGTTACTCATCATTTATGGCATTTATGGCATTTGGATTAGCAAATTAAGGAGAGTTTGTGCGCCGACTAGAAACCCTAGAGTCTATTTTAGAGCGTTTGCGAGTCTCAATTAGGAAAAATGGTTTGAAGAATTCCAAACAGCGTGAAGAAGTTGTGAGTGTTTTATACAAGAGCGGGACTCATCTAAGCCCCGAAGAAATCACCCAAAGTATCCGTTTGAGCGATAAGAATACGAGTATCTCCTCTGTCTATCGCATTTTAAATTTCTTGGAAAAAGAACGCTTTATTTACACCTTAGAAACCAATAAAAATGGTCGCCGCTACGAGATCGCAGCCAAGGAACACCACGATCACATTATCTGCTTGCAATGTGGGGAAATCATTGAGTTTGTAGACGCCCAAATTGAGGAGCGCCAAATGGAGGTCGCCAAACAATTCCAAGCCAAGCTAGTCAGCCATGACATGAAAATGTTCGTGGTGTGCGCTAAGTGCTTGGCACAGGGGCGCGATTAGGGTTCTATGTCTTGGAGGGTGAGCGGGTGGGCGTATTCTAAATCTCTGGTGGCTCTCTTGCCTAAGACTTGGGGGAGGAATTTAGGGCTAGCCCCGCATTGGGGCGCAGGGCTTGGAGGTGTTCTCTTGTGAGGGTTTCGCCCTTTTTGAGGGCTTTGGTGATAAAAAGGCTTCTAGCAAATTGCTGTCCCTGCGGGGTGCTTGCGCCCTCTTCTGCGCCCAAAGCCAAATGTGTGTCGCGCACTTGGGCGATCATGCTCGCAAACGCGTCAGCGTCCATGCTAAAGGCTTGATCGGGGCTTTCTAAGTTCTTATCCAAAATAAAATGCTTTTCAATCATGCATGCCTTGAGTGCGGTCGCGATGATCGCGCTTAAAGATCCCAGAGTGTGATCGCTCAAGCCATAGAGGACTTTGTAGCGCTTGCCTAAATTGGGCATGGCTAGCAAATTGGCTTGGTGCAAGGGGGCGGGGTAAGCGCTAGTGCAGTGCAGGAGGGTGATTTGGGAGTTATTAGCCTTGTAGCAGGCTTGCAAAGCGTCTAAAATTTGGGTGTGGGTGGCAATCCCTGTGGAGAGAATCATGGGCTTGCGCGTGCTAGCCACTTGGGTGATGAGTTCTAGATGCGTGATCTCAAAGCTGGCGATCTTATACTTGGGGCAGTCTAGTTTTTCTAAGAGCTCCAATCCCTTGAGGCTAAAGACGGAGCTAAAGAGTTCTAGCCCCAAGCTTTTAGCGCATGCAAAGAGTTCGTCATGCCACTCTAAGGGCATGCACGCGCGCTCATAGAGTTGGTATAAACTCTGTTGATCCCATAGTGTGCCCTGAATGATGAAGGGGGGTTTGTGGACATTGAGGGTGAGACAATCTGGGGTGTAGGTTTGGAGTTTAGCCCCATCAGCCCCAATGGCTTTGATGCATGCAAGGGATTTAAGGGCGATCTCTAAGGATTGGGCGTGGTTGGCACTCAGTTCGGCGACAATAAAAGGGGCGGGCATACTAACTCTTTTTCGTGGCATTATAGCTAAGAGGGGAGAATTTCACAAATAGCCACACATCGTAGTAACGCCCATCGCGGTAGATAAAATCGCGTAAAAAACCCTCTTTGCGGTAGGCATGGCGTTGGTAAAAGCGCAGGGCTCTAGTGTTGCTAGTGAGCACTTCTAGATGCAAGGCGTGTAATTGCAATTTGTAAAAGGCGATAAATTCCAGAGCGTCTAGGATTTGCGCGCCCACATGCTCTAAGTGGGGGTTTTTATAAATCCCTAAAAAGGCATGGCGGTGGATGGGATGGACGCGTGTCAAAGACCCCACGCCCAAGAGTTTACCCTCTTGTTTGAAGAGATAATAAGCGCTAGAGGGGTGGGTTTTGAGCTGTTCTATGAAGTGCAAATGCGCTTCTAGGCTGATGTGCTCGTTGAGCATCCAAGCGCTGGTGTCTGCATGGTTGCGAAAGGAGAGAATCTCTAGGCGTTCGGCTTGGGTGGTGTGGATGAAATGGCAGGCGTGCAAGGGTTTGGCATCTTTAGCCAAAGTGGTGGGGGGGATGTCAAAACTAAGCCACAGCGGGTTATCCAAGTAAAATCGCCTGTAAAGTGGACTGGAGAGCAGAGCCGATATTGAGGGCTTTTTGGGCTACTTGCATGCGCGCGCGTGTAGCTAAGCCAAATTGGGCTAGATCGCTTAAGAGTGTGTCTAGGCTACTAGATAAGCAGGCATGCACCCCGCTTAGAGCTGCGAGTTGGTGTAGTTGGTTGGGGGCGATGGGGAGGGCTAGAATCGAGCTTAGAGCTAGCATGGCTTCATAGAGCATCCCCCCCCCACCCAAAAGCGCGATGTCGCTAGCATGCATTAAGCTAGCAATCTCGAACAAATCCAAATGGGTATGCACACATGCGGAGGTCTTGGGGAGGGCTAGTGCCAATTGCGGGGGCGCGATCACTTGGACATGCAGGGGGCTTTTGTCGAGTATCTCTAGGGCTTGTTGGTAAAATGGCAGGCTTTGTGCGCTCCCTCCAAAGCACATCAAGAGGGTGGTGGGATTGGGTTTTAGGGGTTTGTGATCCAGCTTGAACGCCTTTTCAAAAGGCATGAACGCACAGCCCAAAAACATGCGCGGCTTAATTTGGGTGTAGAGTTGCTCGGCTTGGTAAGATGGATTGATGATGAAAGTCTTGGGAGGCAAGTTGGCATGCGGACTATCCTCTAGCACAACGACGGTGCGCGCATGCGCATGCGCATGGTGGTAAAAATCCAAAGGGGCTAGATAGCTATCTATGAACAGCACATCATGGGGGGCAATTTCTAGCGCGCGCAACCAATCTAGGTTTTGATCAGCCAAGGGGTGGGGGGCTAGCACTTGCGCGCTAAACCCCAAGTTGGCTAAATGCCCTTTGAGCTTTTGGGCGCGTCTTAAATGCCCCAACCCGCTTTGGGGCGTGGCATCAGCTAGGATTTTGATCGCAGGCATGCACAAGCTGGTATTTGAGTTTGGCTAATTCTAGATCCTCTAGGGTGTCTATGTCTTGAGCGTATAAATGGGGCACAAGCACGGGGTAAGAGTGGGGGGCTAGGAGGGGTTCTTCTTGGAGGAAGTGCCTAGCTATTCCCATGTAAAACAGCCCGCTGTCATGGTAGAGAGTCTGGAGGTCTTGGGAGCGCTCTTGCAAGCACTGGGGAAAAAGAGGGGTCATCTGGGCAGTGAGGGCTCGATAGGGCGAAGAGGCATAGGGGGTGAGGGCTAGGGCGTATTTGCAGTGGGGATGATCTAGAAGGGCTTGGCGCGCTTCTTTTAGGTAGCTAGCTTGCAAGAGCACACTGGTAGCATAGAGAACACACACCATGTCTTCTAAAGGGGTTTGCAAGTGTGTGAGGGCATGCGCTACAACCTTGAGGGTGGGTGTGAAGTCATCGGCTAAAGGCGCGGGGCGCAAAAAGGGGACATGCGCGCCATGATCTTGGGCGATTTTGGCGATCTGCGGGCTATCTGTAGAAACCAACACTTGGCTAAAGAGTTGGGAGGACATAGCGATCTCTATAACATGGGCTATTAAGGGCTTGCCTAAAAAGGGGTAGATGTTCTTGTGGGGGATGCGCTTACTGCCCGCACGCGCTAAGATCAAGGCTAACATGCGCACCTTAATAGGGGAATTGGGATTCTAACACATCGTTGGCAAATTTCTTTTTGTTGCTCGCGCTCAAAGCCCCAATATTGGTGTAAGAAATCTTGGCGTTGGCGATGTATTTGGACTGCACGGTGTTATCACGCGTGATGTCAAAGGGGCGCACCACCCCGCTAAGCTCGATCACCTGTTTCTCCCCATCTACAAGGATCTCCTTATATCCATGGATGAAGTAATTCCCATTTTCTAGCACCTTGACAATGCGCGCGGTGAGGGTGAGTTTGAGATCTTCGCTTTTCTTTTGCGCCCCTCCACCTTTGAAGGCGTTATTGGTGCTAGATTGGGTGAGGCTGTAATTGTTCTTATCATCTAAAAATTGCGCCTCACTTCTCTTGTTGAGATCCGTGCCATTGTAGGTGAGTCTGGGCGCGCTAGAAGTGCCATTAGAGGTGCTCTTATAATCCTTAGAGGTGCTGTAATTGGCATTAGAGCTCTCAGAAATCTCCACGGTAACTAGATCATTGGGCTTCATCGCGCGTCTGTCGGCAAATAAGGGGCGTTCCCCCTGCCCAAAGAGACTTCCGGGCTTAGAGATCTCAGGGATAAACTCCTTAGAGGGCATCTCTTCTACATAATCGGGGGGGTCAAACTTGATCCCGGGTTCTAGCGCGCCAAGCACACTCACTAAGGCGACAAGATAAATCCATTTACCCACCGTAACTCTCCTTAGCACTTTTGCGCCTAATTATACTATAATAGGGGTTTCATAGTTATGATTTGAGGATAGAAAATGCAAAAACGACTTGTGTTACCTTGTGTTTTAGGAGTGGTGATGGGGATGGGGACCTTGCAAGCAGGGGAGAAACCCAATTGGATGAGGGGGCTCATTGTGGGGACAAGTTACCAAACCGGGGCGATCAACATTCTTACGCGTTCTTATGGGGTGCGTGATGATAGAAATGCGGGGGCTAATGGGCTAGGCTTTTTGATAGGCTACAATGGCTATTTTAGAGATGATCAAATGTTTGGGGCGCGCTATTACGCCTTTTTAGATTGGCAAGGCTTTGGGGCGAGTTATAGAAAAAGCCCTTATGGGGGCGGGGGCTATTATGGGGGGAGTAATATGATCACCTATGGCGCGGCTGCCGATGTCTTTTATAATTTTTTTCAGGGAGCTTTTTATCGCGATGACATTTCGCTGGATTTGGGCGCGTATGTGGGCATGGCGATTGCGGGGAGCTCGTGGTATTTGGGCGATGAAGGGCAAAATAAAATGGGGATTCCTCCCTACGATGACAACAATGTGAGCATTAGCGCGTTCCAATTCCTCTTCAATGTGGGGCTTAGAGCATTGGTGGTGGGCGAACATGGCATCGATATCGGTTTTAAAATCCCCACCATCAACAACCGCTACTACTCGGGCAATAACTTCAGCGTCAAACTACGCAGAACCTTTGCCTTTTACATCGGTTACAATTACCACTTTTAGTGGTAGGGGACACAGGCTTTTAGCATTTTCTTGTAGTAACTTTGGGCTTTTTGGATGAGGCTGGAGTCATCGTCTTTAAGCAACAATTCGTAGCTGTTTTCAAAGGCGTTTTTGCTCCAATTGGCTGAGCCTAGAAAAATCCATTTGTCATCAATGAGAGCGAGTTTTTGGTGCATGATCCCTTTGTGGACGGTCTGGAAGTGCCTAGCCACTTTAGCGGGTGTGCCCTGCAACAAACAGGTGTCAATCCCTTGGTATTTAGACAAATAGGCGATGGTGGAATGCTTACCATGGGCGTTGCTTGCATAATCGTAAATGATATGGATCTTGACTCCGCGTGCGGCCGCGTCCTTGAGAGCTTTGGCGATCTTTTGGTGGGTGAAGCTGTAAATGGCGATGTTGATCGTGTTTTTAGCCGCATTGATGCCTGCAATGAGGCTATTGAGAGCCTCTGTTTGTTCGTAGGGGAGCATGTAGAGCGTGGGGGTAGCTTGCAACATGCCCGCCAGTAGACAGGGTAAAAATAAGGTTTTGTAAGCGATCCTCATAGTATTCCTTATGTTGTAGTTAAGCAAAATAGGGTGAACTTGTATTATAATGCGGAGTTTAGGTAGTTTAGCTTAAGGAGTGGCGTTGAAGATTCTGTTAGTCAATCAGAATAAGATGGTTGAAAAGTTATTTGAAAACATCGCCAAGAAGTTGGCTTTGGAATTGGTGGTGCAAGAGCATGTAGAAGAAACTCTTTCTAAACTCCAAGAGGACGCAGAGTATTTCTTTTTTGCCGATGACACTGTTGTAGATGAGGAGGGTTACCAGCGTCTTGCGCCCCTATTGGAGGGGACTAAAATGAGCGCGTTTGTGCACCGCAAGAGTGTCGCGCCCTTTGGGGCTTTCACCCACTATATCCAAAAGCCTTTTTTGCCCACCGATGTGTTGCATATTTTAGAAAAGACTATGGAGTCCTTACACATCGCCACCTCCACCCCCCAAGAGGCTTTGACACCCCCCCTAGAGCCTGCGAGTTTGGGAGATGCCAACTTGGAGGCGGATTTAAACCAACTAGAAGAGTTAGAGGGTTTGTTTGACACACCCCCCCCACAAGCCCCTCAAGAGTCCCAAACAAGCGCGCAGGAGGAACAACCTCCCGCACAGACCCCCCAAGAGCCCGCACAGACCCCCCAAGAGGATGCCCTTCAAGAAGAAGTTCCTCAAGAAGAAATTCCTCAAGAATCCCAAGAGCAAGCCCCCCAAGTTTCTAAAGAAACCATGGATTTTTCTTTAGAGGATTTATTGCCCGTGGATCACAGCAATGAGGAAGAAGAGGAGGAACACACTCCCCAGGACTCAACCTCCCCCGCAGATACGCCCCTTGAACTAGAGTTTCCCGCGTTAGAATCCCAAGAATCCCAAGAATCCCAAGAATCCCAAGAATCCCAAGAATCCCAAGAATTCCAACTCTCCCCCCTGAGCTAGAACCCCCTGCGCTAGAAAGCCAAGAAGACCCCACCCCCACCCTTGAGCTAGAACCCCCCGCCCCGTCCGCGCAACAGAGTGCTTCAAGCCAAGAGGATTTACCTCCCCAAGATACCCCGGTTGCAGAGCAAACCCCCTTGAATCAAGCAGCGCGCCAGAGGTAGAGCCCCAAGAGTTTGAGCGTATTGAGGATATCCCTGAACCCGTCATGGTGGGTGTGGTGGAAGGACCCCAAGAGTCAAGCGCGCCTCGCCCCACACAAGAGAGCCACACAGAGGACGCGCCAGCGCTAGAAGCACAGCCCACAGAGCAGGACAAAACAGAGCCTAGGGCACAGAGTCCTCAAGCACCAATGCAAGAGGACAGCAAGGATACGCCAGAGGCGAGCACGCCACAAGAAGACATAGAGCAGGACTTAGGCGTGGCTTTCGCCCACGAGGAGCTGGATGCGCAAGCCACCCCTGATATAGCACAAAGCCTTGAGGAGGCTATAGAGCCAGAGCCAGAAGCCACCCAAGATACGCCAGTGGAAACACAGGATCAGGATCAGGATGAAACCAAAGATCAAGATCAAGAGATCCCCTCTCAAGACCCCATGCCCGCCCAAGAGCAAGTGCCCCAAGATGTCGACCAAGACATGGATGCGCCCTTAGCAGAGCAGACCCCAGATTTAAGCCAGCCCCAAGAAGTGGCAAGTGCCCCAAGCACCCCAGCGACCAAATCCGCCGCACAGGACGAACAACCCCTAGAGCCACCCACACAGAGCGGACAACCCGAGTCTACAGAGTCTACAGAGTCTACAGAGTCTACAGAGTCTACAGAGTCTACAGAGTCTACAGAGTCTACAGAGTCTACAGAGTCTACAGAGTCTACAGAGTCTACGCAGGGCACCCCGGCGGTTTTGACTTTGGATTTGCAAGACTTGCTCAAAGATTTGCCCATCGATTCCAAGATTTTAGAAAATAAGGTGTTGCGCATCCAAATTGTGGATAAAGTCTAGGGCGTGGATGCTTATAGGATTTTGGTGGTAGCTGGACCCAGTGGGGCGGGCAAGAGCACCTTGGTAAAGCATTTGATGGCGCATTTCTCCGATTTGTATTTTTCTATTTCCACCACCACACGCCCCCCGCGCCCAGGGGAGCTCTCAGGACAACATTACCATTTTGTGAGTCAAGAGGCGTTTTTGGAGGGGATTGATCGAGGGCAGTTTTTGGAGTGGGCGCGTGTGCATGGGCATTACTATGGCACATCCTTACTCCCCGTGCAACAAGCCCTAGAGGCGCATAAACTTGTCTTGTTTGACATTGATATACAAGGTCATGAGAGCTTAAAGCGCATCTACCCTAAAGCCACTTCAGTTTTTATCACTACCAAGAGCGCGCAGGTGTTACAGGCGCGCTTGAAGCAACGCGCCACAGACAGCCCAGAGGTGATCGCCCAAAGACTAGCCAACGCTTACGCCGAATTGCAAGCCTTGGATCAATTTGACTATGTGTTGATCAATGATGATTTAGAGCAGGCTAAAGAGCGCATTGTATGGATAGCTAAGACATTGAGTTACAAACAACAGATGTATCCTAAAGAGAGTTTATGCATGGCTTGGAAAGGGGAGTTTAAGTTTTAAGGGCATCTGTAGTAACATGCGCCCTATTAAACCCTAAAGGATTGAACATGGGCGGTTTTACAAGTGTGTGGCACTGGCTGATTGTGCTCTTTGTCATTGTGCTGTTATTTGGGGCTAAGAAGATCCCTGAGTTAGCCAAGGGGTTGGGGAGTGGCATTAAAAACTTCAAAAAGGCGATCAAGGAGGACGAAGAGGAGGGCAAGGACCCCAAGGTGGTGCAAGCCCAAACCCCACCTCCTCCCCCCACCCCCCCCAAGAACACAAGGTTTAGCGCGTGTATGCGCGCATCAAGGGGGTGCTAGAACAGCTGTTAGAAACGCAGATTGTCCTAGAACACCCTAAAGATAAAAGTTTGGGGCATTATGCCAGCGTGGTGGCTTTTTCTTTGGCTAAGACGCGCAAAAAAGCCCCCAAACTCCTCGCCTTAGAGATCGTGGAGTTCTTGCAAGAACAAGAGGCGTGTCAGGAGTTGTTTGCGCGCATTGAAGCTCTCAATGGCTATATCAATTTCACACTTAAAGAGAGTTTCCTAGATAGTTTATGCACGCAAGCCTTGGCTTTGGGGTGTGATTTTGGTCGGGGTGTTTCAAAGGAGAGCCTCTATGTAGAGTTTGTGAGTGCCAACCCAACGGGACCTTTGCATATCGGGCATGCCAGAGGGGCGATCTTTGGGGACAGTCTGTGCCGTTTGGGGCGTTTTTTGGGCGTAAAAACCCATGCGGAATATTATGTCAATGACATGGGCGCACAAATTAAGATGTTGGGCTTGTCTGTGTTATTGACGATCCAAGAGATGCAGGGCATGGAAGTGCAGTTTCCTAAAGGAGCCTATGACGCTAAAGAATTAGCCCCGCGTGCGCTAGAACACTTTGGTCATTTAGAGGGAACGCAAGAGGAGTTGATCGCTAAATTGGGGGATTTTGCTAAGGATTGTCTGCTAGGGCGAATCCAGCAAAGTTTGCAGGACATGGGCGTGCAAATGGACGCTTATGTGAGTGAAAAAGCCATGTTTAGCGCGCAAGAAGCCATTTTTGCACGCCTGCAAAAAGCTGGGGGGGTGTATGAAAAAGAGGGGAAAATGTGGCTAGCTTCCAGCATGCATGGCGATGAAAAAGACCGTGTTTTGAAAAAAAGCGATGGGAGTTTCACCTACATCGCTGGGGACATCGCCTACCACGATTATAAATTCGCGCAACGCTACGACCACTACATCAATATCTTTGGAGCCGATCACCATGGCTATGTGGCGCGTATCAAGGCGGCTTTAGAATTTTTGGGCTATGAATCCCAACGCCTAGAGGTGCTCTTAACCCAAATGGTGGCACTACTCAAAGAGGGCAAGCCCTATAAAATGAGCAAACGCGAAGGGAATGTCGTGCTATTAGAAGAAGCCCTGCAAGACATGGGTAAGGACGCTTTGCGCTTTGTCTTCCTCTCTAAGAAGTTGGACACCCATTGGGAATTTGACATCGCCAATTTGCAACACCAAGATAGCACCAACCCCATTTTTTACATCCACTACGCCAACGCGCGTATCCACACCATGCTAGCCAAGTTCTTGCAAAGAGGGGAGGCGCGCGCGATCGCACAAAGCCACTTGGAGAATCTCCCCCCCCAAGCAAGACACCTGTTATTTAGTGCCCTGAATTTACCCAAAGTGCTCTCTAACGCCTTTATGGATCGAGAGTTGCAAAAGATTTGCGAATATCTCAAAAACCTAGCTGGGGATTTCCATAGTTTTTACAACGCGCACAAAATCTTGAACACCCCTGAGGAGCTCAAATACCTCAAGCTATGCCAAATGGTGAGTTTGAGCTTGACAATCGGGCTAGACATTCTAGGGATCAAAGCCAAGAAAAAAATGTAAGGAATGCAGGACGGGGAAGGAGGGGGAGGTTACCCCGCCCTGCGACCACCATTCTAGCAGAAGTTTTAGGTATTTTAGCTTAAATGAATCGCTTTTTGTCAAAATTCTTTCAAAAGGCGCGCGGGAGCGGGGGGCTATCGTGGATTAAAAACTTATGTTATAATCCTTTAAGTTTAAAAACAAAGGATGAGGATGCGTATTTTGTTAGTGGAGCGTGATATCCATTTGAGTAAGCAAATCAGCGCTTATTTAGGTGAGAAGAGTTTTCAGGTGGATATGGCAGAAAACCTAGAAGATGGGGAATATTACATCAGTATCCGCAATTACGATCTGGTGTTGGTGGATATGGAGCTTAGTGATGGGAGCGGGCTCAATCTCATTTCCTATGCTAAGTCCAAGCACCCGGCCATTGTGAGTATCATGTTTGCCAACAAGGCTTCTAGCGAACAAGAGATTCGAGCCTTCAAAGAGGGGGTAGATGACTTCATCGCTAAGCCCTTTGATTTGGGTGTGTTAGCCGCTAGGATTGAAGCGCGCTTGCGCTTTTGGGGTTCGAGCATTATTGAGATTGAGGACTTGGTGATTAACCCCGATGAGGAGAAGATCATCTACAAAGGCAGAGAGATTGAGGTCAAGGGTAAGCCCTTTGAGGTGCTCACCCACTTAGCCCGCCATCGCGATCAGATCGTTTCTAAAGAGCAATTATTAGATGCGATTTGGGAGGAACCCGAGCTAGTAACCCCCAATGTGATCGAAGTGGCGATCAACCAAATCCGCCAAAAGATGGACAAACCTCTAGGCATCTCCACAGTAGAAACCGTGCGCCGTAGAGGGTATCGCTTCTGCTACCCCAAGGGTAGCACAGAACATTAAAACGCGATCGCGTTGTGGCTTTGTAGTATGATCTCTAAAACTTCTTGGGCGTGGGTGAGTCGCCCTAGAGCCACCTTAGCCCCAAAATACTCCACGCAGGTTTGACAGGAGAGAATCTCCACCCCTAGTTTTTCTAAATTTTGCAAGGCTTGCAAGGCTTGAGAGTTGTCTATGTGGCTATTTTGCGTGCTCAAAAGCACTCCGCGGTTTAAAAAGATGATTTGCTTAGGCAGTAAGTCTGGAGACACTGCAGAAAGGCTATTTAAAAAGCCCACGACCACCTTAGCCCCCAAATCTCCCTCTCCGATTTTATCCGCACTAAAGATCAGATGTTTGTTTGGCATGCGCCTCCTTGATGATGAGATAGAGTAATTCTATAAAGACTTTGTAAAGCCGATCTAAATCCTCCACACGCACGCGTTCATCTATGGCGTGGATGCGATCGTTAGGCAACCCAAATTCTACCACCTCCACCCCCATAGCCGCTAAAAAGCGCGCATCGCTCGTGCCCCCATGCGTGTTGAGCAAGGGGGTGCGCTTTAAAACCCTAGAGATAGCCTCTTGAAGATGTTTGACCAACACGCCATCTTTGGGGCTTAAAAAGGGCAGGGAGTGTTGAGTCAAAGTGATGCTACAAGGGATTTTCTCTAAGACCACATCTAAGAAATTGGCTACATCTTCTAGGGTGCTCTCAGGGGAGTGGCGCACATTGAAGAGAAGTTCTAGGGATTTGGGTGTAACATTTTCAGCCCCCGAGTCGCTTTTAATGGTGGTGATGATGAGTCTTGAGGGCTCAAAAAAGGCGTTCCCCCCATCCAAATGCACACCAGCGATCAAATTGAGCTTACTAGCGATGAGATCGATGGGGTTTAAACAGGTTTTAGGGTAGGCTACATGCCCAGCAATGCCCTGCACGACAATTTTCCCCCCAATGGAGCCCCGCCTCCCAATTTTCACACTATCGCCCAATTCCTTCATGCTAGTAGGTTCAGCCACTAGGGCGTAATGGGGCAAGAGCCCGCGCTCCTCTAGGACTTCTAAGATGTGCTTGGTGCCAAAGCGCGCCTCCCCCTCCTCATCGCTGGTAAGCAGGATCGAGAGAATGAGCGCGGGGCTATCTGGTTTGAGAGTGGCGCACACATCGCGCAAGGCGCACACAAAGGCTGCTATCCCTCCCTTCATGTCCTGAGCTCCTCGACCATAGAGAAAATCCCCGCGCACCACTCCTCCAAAGGGATCGCAAGACCACCCCTCCCCCACAGGCACCACATCTATATGCCCGGCAAAGCAAAAATGCAGGGGGGTTTGTTTGGGATCGCCAAAGCGTTTGTAAAATAAGACATTGCTCACCCCATTTTTATCCGCGCGCACCACCTCAAAACCCCCCAAGAGTGCCCCGATATAATCAAAGATCCCCTCTTCCTTGGGGGTGATGGTTTTATAGGAGAGTAATTGTTGGGCAAGTTTGAGCACCGCGCTCATGGGAGCACCGCCTTAGTTTTTGCGTGCAAGTGTAGATAGATTTGCAAGACCTCTAAATTAGCTGGAGTGATCCCACTGATATAAGAGGCTTCTAGCAGAGTTTTAGGGCGGTGCTTGCTGAGTTTTTCAATGGCTTCTAAGCCTAATCCGGCGATCCTTTCAAAATTGAAATCTTGAGGGATTTGGCTCTCTAACATGCTTTGCATCTTGGCAATAGAGGTGCTTTGTTTTTCAATGTAGCTATGGTATTTGCAGGCAATTTTAACCTGCTCAAGCACCTCATTATCCAAGTCTTGTAAAAAGTCAAAGAAGGCGCGCAAATCCTGCTGTGTAAAACCCTCACGCCCAGCCAAAAACACCCCATCGCATTTATCATTAATGGGGGCTTGATCTAGGGCTTGGAGTTTTTCTAGGGTGTGTTTATTGGGGGTGATGCTTGTGTGCTTGAGGGTGTGCAATGCCTGCGCGATTTGGGCTTGTTGGGCTTGCAATTTAGCGTAATTTCTAGAATCCATCAAACCTAGCGCGTGCGCGTGTGATCCTAGCCTCAAGCGTGCGTTGTCTTCTCTGAGCAAGAGGCGGTATTCCGCGCGCGCGGTAAATAGGCGGTAGGGCTCTTGAGTGCCCTTGCAAACTAGATCGTCAATCATCACCCCGATATAGGCTTGGTTGCGCGCAAAGACTAGGCGATCTTGCTTATGCCTGCCTAAAGCCAAAGTGGCGTTAATGCCCGCCATTAGCCCTTGTGCGGCTGCCTCCTCATAGCCAGTTGTGCCATTGATCTGCCCAGCTAGGTAGAGATTAGGGATGCTCTTAGTTTCTAGGGTGTGGTGTAATTGCGTGGGTTGCACAAAATCGTATTCAATGGCATAGCCATAGCGCGTAATATGGGCATTTTCTAGCCCCTTGATGGAGTGAATTACTTGCTCTTGAATTTCAAAGGGCAAAGAGGTGCTCAGTCCATTAACATAGTATTCGCTAGCGGATCGGGTTTGGGGTTCTAAAAAGAGTTGGTGGCGTTCCTTGTCCTTGAAACGATGGATCTTGTCCTCAATGCTAGGGCAATAGCGCGGTCCCACACTCTCAATCTGCCCGCTAAACATGGGGGATTTGTCTAAATTGGCTTGTATGATGGCATGGGTGTTGGAGTTAGTGTAGGTGATAAAACAGGGGAGTTGTTCTAAAGGGCTTGGGGGGCTTTTGTAGGCAAATTTAGGGGGGTTAGAGTTGCCATGGTGGGCTTCTAATTGGCTAAAATCAATGCTAATACCCGCCAATCTAGGACAAGTGCCCGTCTTTAACCTACCCACTTGCAAACCTAGCGCGCCAAGTTGGCGCGAGAGTTGCACAGACGCGCTCTCCCCAAAACGCCCATTCTGGCTTTGGTGCGTGCCAATATGCACCAGCCCTTGTAAAAAAGTGCCTGTAGTGAGGATCACCTTTTTAGCATGGTAAGTTTTACCCAAATTGGTTTGCACCCCCACCACAGCCCCCCCCTCTAGCAAGAGAGATTCGACCATCTCTTGAGAGACGCTCAAATTTGGGGTTTGCAAGGCAAGATTGCGCGCTAAAATGCGGTAAGTGTCCATGTCAATTTGGGCGCGTGTGCCCCGCACGGCTGGTCCCTTTGAGGCGTTTAAAGTGCGCCATTGCAACGCGCTTTTATCTGCCAAAAGCCCCATCACCCCCCCCAATGCGTCAATTTCTTTGACTAAATGCCCCTTGCCCAGCCCCCCAATGGCAGGATTACAGCTAGCTAGAGCGATATTATCCACCAAGAGGGTGAGCATGTGCACCCGCGCGCCCATTTTTGCCCCCACAAGGGCGGCTTCTAAGCCAGCATGCCCCCCGCCTACCACCACAATATCCACTTGCATAACAACCCTTTTTTAAAGGGTATTATACCCCAATAAGCCCAACAACCCTAGACTTTGAATTTCCCAAACTCGTTTTCTAATTCCTGATTTTTGGTTACCAATTTGAGGCTATGCGCCTCTAGCTGCTGGCGCACCGCCTTGACTTCCTTAAAAATATTGAGAAATTCGGTGGTAACTTGGTTGAGCTCCTCCATTTTTGCCACCACGATATTGGTTTGGTTGCGGGTTTCTTGAGACCTGCTCTTGGTGGTGCTCAAATTATCCGTAGCGTCTTTAGCGTCCTTGATGAGCAAAGAGGTTTGTTCTGAAACTTCTTGGGATTGGGTCGCCACACTTTGGATACGCGCCCCCATGTTTTCAATGCTTTGGGTTACCATATTCACCATTGCGGTGATTTCGCCCAAGGATTTTTGCGTTTTGCTAGCTAGGTTACGCACCTCATCAGCCACCACGGCAAACCCGCGCCCGTGCTCACCCGCCCGGGCGGCTTCAATGGCGGCGTTCAAAGCTAATAAATTGGTTTGGTTGGCGATTTCCTCAATGATGGAGAGCACGCCCTTGATCTCATTGGCATGGCTGACTAGCTCGCTAGATTCGGTAGCGATCTCCTGTTGGTTTTGCGCGGAGCTCAAAATGAGATCCACAGAGTTTTGAATCTTGTCGGTAAACGCCCCCAAAATGACGCTGGTTTGATCCAAATTCTTAATGGTGTTACTCAAATTCCCCCTAGCCACCTCCAAACTCGCGCCCACTTCATGGTTAATGCTCTTGAGATTTTCTACCGATTTGAGCTCGCGATCAGCCGCTTCGTTGAGTGTGATTGTGGAGTCTTTGAGCGCGACTCCCACTTGGTTGTTCTCCTCTACAATGCCTTTCCCAATTTTGACGATCTCGGCGATCTTGGTGATGAATTGGTTGATAAAGCTACAAGCCGTCCCGATCTCATCTTTAGAGTTAATTTCAAGCTTTTTAGTCAAATCGGCTTCCTCAGATGAGGCTAAATTTCTAGCCGTGGTTTTGAGATTGTTAAGAGGGTTGATCACATCTTTTTGCACCACGATAAAGATTAACAAAATGATCCCTGAGGAAATCCCTATCATCCACAGCAAGGTTTTGGTGCTGAAAGCATCGGCATTGCGCTGGGGTTCTTCTAAGGAGAGTTTGACTTGCATCACCCCAATCATATCCCCGGGTTTATTATTGGTGTGGCAGGTTACACAGCTTTTATCCCCCACCAAAGGTTGCAAAACGCGCACATGCCTATCCTTGCCCACCCCGCGCACCTTGACTTCTTGGGGGGTGCTAGGATCGTTGAAATAGCGCAAAATCTCTGGGTCTTGAGTGAAACTCTGATTCAAGCCAAAGAGTTTAATGTCCCCTTCACCCGGGTAGAATTTCATCTGCACCCCTGGGAGCTTATTGCTGTCATTAATGGCTTTATAAATGGCTTCAGTCGTGCCCACGGTGATGGCTTGCACGATGGTGTTAATGATGGACGCGTTGATGCTTTTAGCTACCTCTTTACCCTGCATTTCTGTCAGACTCTTATAATCGCGTTTGACGGTCATAAAGATCGCAAAAGCCAAAACCCCCAGCAAGACGACTAGGTAGATCACAGCGCGCGCTCGTAAACTCAGCATAAGTTTCTCTCCAATTCTTTTTGGGGTTTTGATTTAGCATTTTAACATAAAAGTGCTAGAGAATTGAATCCGCGCTTTGTGGAATCTCTGTGTGTGGACTGATGTCTAGGGTGTGCGCATCGCTAAATTCTGCATGCTGGTAAGCCACCACCCCCGCGCGCCCGATCATTGCCGCGTTATCCGTGCAAAACTCTAAAGGGGCTAATAGCAATTCTATGCCAAACTCTGCACATAAGTTTTCTAATTGCGTGCGGATATAAGTGTTCGCACTCACCCCCCCCACCAGCCCAAAGCACTCCACTCGAGCGCTCTGCAAATACGCCCGCACTTTGTGTAGCAGATGCGCGCAGGCGGTTGTTTGAAACCCCGCACAGATTTGTGCCTGCAATTCTTGGCTTAAGGGTTGGGCTTTAGCCACTGCCAAACGCACGGCGTTTTTGAGCCCTGAAAAACTAAAGGCTAGGGTGTTTTTTTGTCTAAGGGGCAGAGGAAAGGGGTGCTCCTCCCCTGCAGGGCAGAGTCTAGCGAGTTTTTCTACCACCGGACCCCCCGGATAACCCAAACCCAGCATTCTAGCCACCTTGTCAAAGCTTTCTCCTAAGCTATCGTCCAAACTTTGGGCGATGATGCGCATGTCTATTGGCGCGCGCGCCTCTATGATGAGAGTATGCCCCCCAGAGACTAATAACGCGCTTAGAGGAAAGCGCGCGCAAGGCTGGTTAATAAAGAGCGAATAGAGATGCCCTTTGAGGTGATCCACACTAATAAGAGGTAGGTTTAAACTCAGAGCTAGGGCTTTAGCCATCATTAGCCCTTCTAAAAGGGTAATGGCTAATCCGGGGCGCGTGGTGAGCGCGATAGCTTTAAGGGGGGCAAAAGGGGTTTTACCCCCCAAAAACGCCTTAGCTTTTTGGAGCAAGAGGGGTAAGTTGTGGGCATGCAAGCGGGAGGCTAATTCAGGCACCACACCCCCATGCGCGCTGTGTTCTGCCTCTTGAGAGATTTTAGCATGCCAAAGTAATTTGCAATCCTCTAGGCGCGTGAGCGCGAGCGAGCTATCATCACAACTACTTTCAATACTTAAAAGCATCGCCTCCCTTTAGGGTATAATGCGCCCCATTATACTACAAGGTGAAAGATGGCACGATTTAAAGCAGAATGGGAAGAACAAAGCGCGCTTTTGATGGCGTTTCCGCACGCCTCTAGTGATTGGGGCGCGTATTTGAGCGAGGCGCGCGAGTATTTTACCAAGATTATCCGCACTCTAGCAGATTACCAACGCGTGTTGGTGTGCGTGCATACTAGCGATAGTGGGGGGTTGGACAAACTAAGCCGCCTTAATAATGTTGAGGTGGTGTTATTAGACACCAATGACACTTGGGCGCGCGACTTTGGACCTTTATGCGTGGAAACCGCCGGGGTGCATTTTTATTTGAGCTTTGTTTTCAACGCGTGGGGGAATAAATACGAGAGCAAGTTAGATAGCACCATTAGCATGCGCCTTGCCCAAAAGGGGCTTTTGCGCCACCCCTTGCGTTTTGTGGATGTGGTCCTAGAGGGGGGGAGCATTGAGTGCGATGGGGCGGGCACACTACTAGCTAATCGCTATTCTCTACTCAATCCTAACCGCAACCCGGATCCAGAAAAGAGCATTGCTAGACTCAAACAAGAACTCAGTCTTTCGCGCATTTTGTGGATCGACACGCCCCCCTTAGCCGGAGATGATACAGACGGGCATATTGACACTTTGGCGCGCTTTTTAGACCCCCAAACCATCGCCTATGTGAGTTGCACCGACCCTTACGATCCCCACTACCAACCCCTACAAGAAATGCAGGACATGCTCAAGAGTTTTAAAACTATAAAAAACAAACGCTATAAACTCATCCCCCTGCCCTTGCCAGGTCCCAAATTTTATCAAAACCAACGCCTGCCCGCCACCTACGCCAATTTCTTATTTGCCAATAGCGGGGGGCAACGCGTGCTCTTTGTGCCCACCTATAACGACCCCTTAGACGCGCATGTGCTTAAAATCTTGCAACAGCACACCAAAATTGAGGTGGTGGGGATAGATTGCTCCTTTTTGATCCGCCAACATGGGAGCTTGCACTGCGCGACCATGCAACTTTACTAATGCGCCAAATTTGGGTGCGCGGGCGCGTGCAGGGGGTGGGTTTTAGACCTCTAGTCTACCAAATCGCTAGCGCATTAGGCGCGCATGGTTTTGTGCGCAATGTGGGCGGGGCGGTGCAGATCGTGCTAGAAAAATCCCTAGAATCCCCCTTTTTAGCTGCATTGCATGCCAAACTCCCTCCCCAAGCCCAGATTTTAGAAATCACCACCCAAGACATAGAGATAGAAGCGCTAGATTTTTCTATCCAGCCTAGCCTGAGCGCGCCCTCTGCTTGCGACCCCCTGCCCCTAGATCAAGCCACCTGTTTAGAATGTTTGCAGGATTTAAACGATCCAACAAGCCGTTTTTATCATTACGCTTTTACCACCTGTGCGCAATGTGGACCGCGCTTTAGCATGCTCTATGATCTGCCCTTTGATCGAACTAATACGAGCATGCGCGCCTTTGAGATGTGCAAAGAGTGCGCGCACGATTATCATAACCCACAGAGTCGGCGCTTCTTCGCCCAAGGGCTTTCATGCCCTAAGTGTGCGATCCCCTTGTATTTTCACACCCAAACCAAAGTGCGCACAAGCGCGCCCCTGCAAGCTTGTATAGAGGTGTTGCAAAAAGGGGGGGTGGTGGCAATCAAGGGGATTGGGGGTTTTGCTTTAATGGGAGATGCGCGCGATATAGAGGTTACTAGGCGTATTAGAGAGATCAAAACACGCCCCTTTAAACCTCTAAGCGTGATGGTGCGCGATTTGGACATGGCGCATTCTCTAGCCCATCTCAACCCCTTAGAGGAACAAACCCTGCAGACTAGCAGCGCGCCCATAGTGATTGCGCGCGCTAAAACCCCCCTAAACCCCCTCATTGCCCCTCATTTAGACACTGTGGGGCTGTGTCTGCCCTACACACCCTTGCACCATCTGCTTTTACAAGCTCTAGATCGCCCCTTGATTTTCACCAGCGCTAATTGCAAGGGCGCGCCCATTTTTCACACCCTAGAACAGGCGCGTAGTCTTGCAGTGGAGGGGATTTTAGATCACACCCGCGCGATTGTGCGCCCCATAGAGGATAGCGTGGTGCGTGTGAGTGGGGGGCGTGTGGGGGTGGTGCGCTTGGGGCGCGCTCTTGCCCCCTTGAGTCTGCCTAGTAGTAGCCCGGCTTTACTCTGTGGCTTTGGGGCACAAAGCAAAGCCTCTTTGTGTTTTAGCCAAGATTTTAGCCTGATTAGCCCTGAGATGGGAGATTTAGAGAGTGTGGAGTGTGTGGAGCATTACCAAGATAGCTTAAATTTCTATTGCCACCTAAGAGGCACGCCTGAGCACACCGCCATAGATTTACACCCCGGTTATTGCTCCTCTAAGCTAGGGAGTCAACGCGCTAGGCAGTGGGGCGCATCTTTAAGCCAAGTGCAACACCACGAGGCGCATTTTTACGCCCTTTTGGGCGAATACGCGCACACACACCCCCCAAAGCCGGGGCAGAGAGTGTTGGGTTGGATTGCCGATGGCTTTGGGCTAGGTTTGCAGGGGCAATTATGGGGTTGTGAAATCTTTGAGGCACAATATAAGGACTTTTGGGAGGTTAAACGCCTCTATAGCCTAGAACCCTTTGAGATTTTAACCACCCCTAAAGCCCTTAAAAATGCGCACTATTGCGCCTATGCCCTAGCGCGCGCACACCACTTGCAAGGCTTACTAGATCGCGCCCAGATAGAACACGCAGATTTGATTAATCGCATGCTAGATTCCCACCTGCAAACCCGGCTCACCACCTCTTTAGGGCGACTCTTTGATGCGATCGCTACTTTTTGTGGGGTGGGGGGGCTTAATAGCTATGAATCCCAAAGCGCGGCGCAATTAGAGAGTTTGGCGCGCTCAATAAATAGCCACGCGCGTTATGGCTTAGAATTAAAACAAGATTGTATCGCTTACCATGCCCTGCTCACAGAATTACAAGCAGATATTTTAAACGCCAAAGAGGCTTTAAGCGCGCGCAAATTCCACAACGCCCTTGCTCATTTAGCCCTAGAATTGCACCAACGCCACCATGCGCCTTTATTGCTAGGGGGTGGGGTGTTTGCTAATGCCTTGCTTGTCCAGAGTATTAGCGCGCTCTTGGGCAAAAACGCCTTTTTCCCCCAAAAACTCCCCTTTGGGGATGGGGCGATTGGCTTTGGGCAAGTAGAATATTTACGCAACCAAATAAGGAGGCAGGCATGCGAATCGCTTTAAGCTGTGGGAATGGGGGCAAGGAAAGTTTAGAACTTATTAATGGGGTGTTTATGCCCTATTTACAAGAGTTTTTGAGCGCAGAGGGTGAGGACGCTGGGATATTTGAGGGGGGGGCGTGCGCCTTGAGCACGGATAGTTTTGTCATCGATCCACTCATCTTCCCCGGGGGGGATATTGGCAAACTGAGCGTGTGCGGGAGCGCTAATGATGTGTGCGTGCGTGGGCGCGCCCGGAGTTTTTGAGCATGGGTTTTATCTTAGAGGAGGGGCTAGAGATCGCGCTTTTAAAGCAAGTCTTAGATTCTGTGCGCACACAGTTAGAAATAGGCGCTCTTAAATTACTCTCCCTAGATACTAAAGTCGTGCCTAAGGGGTGTGTGGATAAACTCTTTATCAACACCACCGCGCTAGGGCGCGTGATTTACCCGCATATCAGCGCGCGCCATCTCAAAGTAGGGCAGAGTATTATTGTGAGCGATTGCATTGGCACACATGGCGCGTTGCTCTTTTCTTTGCGCCATGAAATCCAGTTACACACCTCTTTACAAAGCGATTGTAAGCAACTCTTTAGCGTGCTAGAGGGGGTGTTAAAAAGCCCCTACCAACTCTATGCGATTCGAGACGCCACACGGGGCGGGCTAGCTGCCCTGCTCAATGAATGGGCTTTAGCCTCTAGAGTGGGGATAGAGATTGAGGAGGCACAAATCCCCATTTTAGAGGGCGTGGGGGGGGTGTGTGAGATTTTAGGGCTTGAGCCCTACGCTTTGGCTAATGAGGGGGTGTGTGTGCTCAGTGTGGCTAGCAAGGACGCTTTAGGGGTGTGCGATCTATTAAGGCAGGGGGGGGCAAACCCGGCTATCATTGGGGAGGTCATACAAGCGCGCACCCCTTGCGTGTATCTGCGCAACGCGTGGGGTTCTAGGCGTTATTTAGAAATGCCTGAGGGGGAGTTGTTGCCGCGCATCTGCTAAAGCCCCTGTTCGTGTTGGTAACCCCATTTGTCTTTGGTGAGATAATAACCCATATAGCACAAAATCGCATACCCGATTGTCAGATACGCCCCAACGCGCTGTTCAGGGTCCATATACGCCCCAATGACCCCAATAATCGATCCGCTAATGCCTATGAATTGGATGAGGGGTAAAAAGGGCGCGCGGTAGGGCAATTCGTCTAAGGATTTGCCTGAAGCCACAAATTGTTTTCTAAAATTGTATTGGGCGATACTCACGCTAATCCACACGATGATCACGCTAAAGCTAATGATATTGATGAGAGCCTCCATCATTTCTTTGATCCGCCCATTTTGGACATAATCATTGCCAAACATAATAATAAGGGTGCAAGCCATGGACAAATACATCGCATAAACGGGCGTGCCCTGTTTGTTGAGTTTAGCAAAGATGGGAGGGAACATCTTTTTTTGGGCTAAACCATAAACCATACGGCTAGAGGCGTAAATCCCTGAGTTGGCAGTAGAGAGAATGGCGGTGATGATGACAAAATTCATAATGTCGGCTGCATAGGGAATCCCTATGCCAAAAAAAGGCAGGGGGATGCGCTCTAGGGTGCTCACAAAGGGGCTTTTAGTGATGCTAGAATCTGTCATGGGCAAGAATACTGAGATGATGATCACCGAGCATAAAAAGAAAAACACAATGCGCCATAAAGTGGCTCTAATGGCTTTGGGCATTGCCACACTAGGGTTTTTAGCTTCCCCAGCGGCTACACCTACGATCTCTGTGCCCGTGTAGGCAAAGATCACCGCCAAGATCGCCCCAAACACCGCGCTAACCCCCTTAGGGAATAACCCTTCTTGGAGATCTTTGCTGGGGTGATCGATGTAAAAATTCGCAAAAATGCCCCCTATGCCATGCAAATAAATTTGGTAGAGTATCCCAATTACGCCCAGCACGATGAAAATAAACACCGCAAACACCTTCACAGAGGCTAGGAAAAACTCCCCCTCAGCAAAGATTTTCACCGAAAAGGCGTTGAGCAAAAAGATGAGCGCGATACAGGCTACCACCCAGTAAGTAATGGGCACCTCTGGAAACCAGCGTCGCATCAGCGCGCCTACCGCGAAGTATTCTACCGCCACGGTTACGATCCAGCCCACCCAATACATCCAAAAAACCATGTAACCTGTGGCTGGACCAATAAAGCGCGTGGCGTAATCCCCAAAACTCCCCGTGCTAGGATAAACGCTGGCTAACTCTCCTAAAGAGAGAATGATAGAATAGACAATCACCCCGCCCACAATATAGGCTAGCAGAGTGCCCAGAGGTCCCGCATTAGCGATATTACCCCCCGTGCCTACAAATAACCCCGTCCCAATGGTCCCGCCCAAAGCGATCATCAACACTTGGCGTAATTTGATGTCGCGGTTTAAATTTTCTTGTTGCATACCTTACCTTTCTTAAAAGCGCTCCTTAAAACAACCGCGCTTTAAACACAGCAAGTATACCAAAGCAAAAGTTGGCGCATGGGCTAAATTCCCTTGTCAAGGAACAACGATTAAGCAAAATTGAGCATAATACGATTTGATTTTATTGCAAAGACGCGCGATGCTTTACTACCTTTATGCCTACTTCAACATCAATATCTTCCAATACCTGACCTTTAGAGCGGGCTTGGCTTTTTTTATGAGTTTCTTTGCCTGTGTGTATTTCATGCCCGCTTTTATCAAGTGGGCTAGGGCTACAAAAGCTAGCCAACCCATTTCAGAGTTCATCCCCCACCAAAACAAGAAGGACACTCCCACGATGGGTGGGGTGGTGTTTTTGGGGACCACAATTGTGTCTTCTTGTTTGAGCGCGCGCCTGGATAATCCCTTTGTGCTCTTGGGCTTGTTGAGTTTGCTAGCCTTTGGGGCGATTGGCATGCAAGATGACTACACCAAGATCACGCAAAAAAAGAACGCGGGTATCTCAGCGCGTTTGAAAATGCTCTTGCTCTTTGTGGTTTCTCTTTCTATTGCCTACGCGCTCTCCACCTTGATCTCTGAGAAAAATCTCTATGTGCCCTTTTTGAAAAACCCCATCTTTTCTTTTGAACACCACTCGATCTTATTGCTGGGCTTTTGGGTGTTGGTGTTTCTCTCTACTAGCAACGCGGTCAATCTCACCGATGGGCTGGACGGGTTAGCCACCGTGCCTAGTATTTGCGTGCTATTGAGTTTGAGCGTGTTTATTTATGTGGTGGGGAATGCGGAATTGAGTAAATATTTGCTCTACCCTAAAGTGGTGCACAGCGGGGAGGTGGTGGTGGTTTCTGCTGCGCTCATGGGGGCTTTGTTGGGCTTTTTGTGGTTTAACGCCTTCCCCGCTGAGGTGTTTATGGGGGATAGTGGGAGTTTGGGGATTGGGGGCTTTATTGCCTACATGGCAATCATCACTAATAATGAAATCTTGCTGGTGTTAATGGGCTTGGTGTTTGTGCTAGAAGCCCTATCGGTGATCTTGCAAATTAGCAGTTACAAGGTGCGCAAAAAGCGTATCTTTGCTATGGCACCCTTGCACCACCATTTTGAATCCAAAGGCTTGCCCGAAAATAAGATCATCTTGCGCTTTTGGATTGTGGCGATCCTAAGCAATCTTGTAGCCCTGCTCAGTTTGAAAGTGCGTTAAGGCTAACCACTTTTTGGTGTTTTTGTGTTAAAATCTTATTATCATCATCAAGCGGTGGACACAATGATCTCTTTACTTGGGTATGGACGCACTAATCAGGCTTTTGCTACTTATTTTGCCCAGCAAGACACGCCCTGCGCCATTTATGACGATGCGATCCACACCCCCGCCACCACACCCCACAACCAACCCCTGCTCCCCTCTAGCGCCTTTAACCCGGCGCATTCCTTCTTGGAGATTGTTAGCCCCGGGATTCCCCCCAACCACCCTTTGGTGTTGGCTAGCCGTCATTTGTGTAGCGAATACGATTACATCGTCCAGATCAAGACCCCCCCGCCTAGCTTTTTTGTGAGTGGCACCAATGGCAAGAGCACCACGACCGAAATGTTAGGTTTGCTCTGCGCCCCCTTTGGGGCTTTGGTGGGCGGGAATATTGGCACACCCTTGATCGAGCTTAAAGACGCGCCCTTGTGGATTTTAGAAACCAGCTCTTTTAGCCTGCACTACACCAAGCACTACGCCCCCCATCTCTACATTTTATTGCCCCTAGCCCAAGATCACCTAAGCTGGCATGGGAGCTATAGCAACTATGTGTGCGCCAAACTCAAACCCCTTTGCATAATGCCCCCCTCTAGCCCCGTGTGGCTCCAAGCGCGCTTGCAAGATCACCCCCTCGTGCGCCAAGCCGCCCAAAGACCCAGCCCACCCCAGCTACTTTTTTATGAAGACTCCGCGCATTTAGCTAATTACATGGGCTTGGATTTGTCTAAGGTGCGCTTTGAAGAGCCCTTTTTACTAGACGCGTTGTTGGCGTTGAGCGCGTCAAAAATCGCCTTTGGGGAGGTGGATTACGATCGCCTCAATAGCTACACCCTAAAACCCCACCGCCTAGAAGTCTTCCAAGATGACAAGGGGCGCACATGGGTAGATGATAGCAAGGCGACCAATGTGGATGCGACCCTAAAAGCTCTAGCGCGCTTTAGCGATCGTTTCGTGCATTTGATCGTGGGGGGGGACACTAAGCAGGTGGATCTAACCCCTCTTTTTGAGAGCCTAGCGCGCATGCAAGTGCGTATTTACACCATTGGGGCTAGCGCGCAACAGATGTCGCAAATGGCTAGGGAGTATGGCGTGCCGGCTTTGCGTTGTGGCGATGTGGCTAGCGCGGTGCGCGCGATCAAAGCCTGTTTAAAACCCGATCAAATCGCCCTGCTTTCCCCTAGCGCGGCTAGTTTGGATCAATTCAAATCCTACCAAGAACGCGGCGATCTCTTTAAAGCTTGCGTGTTGGAGTCTTAAAATGGCTATCTTGCGCGCCTTATTGCTTTGTTGCTTGTATTTGGTGGGTGTGGCGCGCGCTGAGGGCGATCCGGACGCTATCGATCTCTACTTGCTTTTAAAGCAGATCAGCCAGCTTAACCAAGTGATCGCGCGCTATGAAAAAGACCCTATCAAGCGTTCAGAAATCCCTCTTTATAGCGATCAAAAAAACGACCTCATCCACACCTTCGCCTTGCGCCTGCTCAATAACCAAGAGCAAATCGGCATTGACATCAAAAAAAATCTCCAGCAACAAGCGCGCCTCAAGCAGATTTTGCTCAAGAGCAGTAATGATCTCTACACCTATGTGTTGAGCACCCTAGAGCTCAAAAGCCTAGAAGCCGACCAGCAGATGCATGACTTTTTAGAGAAATTGCGCACTTCCCTAGACTTTTTCAGCCAAGAAAAAGATGTCAAAAGCCTCAGCATGGCGATCTTGCTCAAATTAGAGAGCGCGGCGGCTAAAAGCTATGTCTTGCCCCCCAATTTAGACACGCTCCAGTTGCACCAACTCCAAGAAGCTCTCAATAATTACAAGCTCAAGCTCAAGACCTATCTAGAAGTGCTCCACTACATCCAAGCCCACCCCTCCCAAGTGCTCTCTAAAAATGTGCTCTTTAGCATTGACATGCACTGGATTTTAGATCGCATCGCAGGGATCATCAATGCGATCTTCCCAGGTTCGCATGGCTTGCGTAGCGCGAAGATCCTTCTCTCCTTGACCCTTTTGTTGATCTTGCTCACACTTAGAAAATTGGTTACCACGCTGTTTATGAAAGTGCTCGATCTCTTCGTGCGCTTTAGCCGTAAGAATCAGCATGTCCAAGAGAAGATCCGCGATAGTATCCTAGCTCCCATCTCCACCTTTTTGCTCATTTACAGCTTTGATATTTCCATAGACATTTTATACTACCCCCAGCCTGCCCCCCTCAAATTCAACATGTATTTAGGGGTGATCTACATCTGTTTGCTAGGCTGGCTAGGGATCGCGTTGTTTAAGGCTTATGGGGCAGCCTTGCTAGCCACCCTAGCCTCTAAGCGCAATGGTTTTAGACGCGAAGTGGTGAATTTGATCCTCAAAGTGGCTTACTTTTTCATCGTGATCATCATCATCTTAGCCGTGTTGAAACAACTAGGCTTTAATATCTCGGCTATCATCGCCTCTTTGGGGATTGGCGGTTTGGCTGTGGCTTTAGCCGTGAAGGACTTATTAGCCAATTTCTTTGCCTCTGTGATCTTGCTCTTGGATAATTCCTTTGGGCAAGGGGATTGGATTGTGTGCGGGGAGGTGGAGGGCACTGTGGTGGAAATGGGGCTTAGACGCACCACCGTGCGGGGTTTTGACAACGCGCTGTTATTCGTGCCTAATTCAGAATTGGCGGGCAAATCGATTCGCAACTGGAATCGGCGCAAGGTGGGACGGCGCATTAAGATGAATATCGGGCTCACCTACGGCTCTTCGCGCGAAAACTTGGCTAAATGCGTCTTAGCGATTCGCACTATGTTAGAACAACACCCCCACATCGCCCAATACTCCGATTTAGACGCTTCTGCCAAGCGCGAGCTCAACGCCCAGCACGATTATATGATGGATCGCGAACACATCGTGTCCATGGACGATCTAATGGGTTATAAATCTAATCTCTTTGTATATGTGGATAATTTTGGGGATAGTTCCATTAATATTTTGGTGTATTGCTTTTCTAAAACCGTGGTGTGGGGAGAGTGGCTAGCTGTAAAGGAGAATGTAATGCTAGAGATCATGCGCATTGTGGAGGAATTGGGGTTGAGCTTTGCCTTCCCCTCCCAGAGTGTTTACTTGGAAAGTGTCCCTGACGCTTTGAAGCGCCATCAATAAGGAAAATTATGTTTAAGAATCTCAAGCTTGGGGTGAAGAGTGTTTTGATGAATTCGATCATTTTGGTCGTTTCCTTCGCGTTATTAGGCATTTACTTTATCCACGAAGCCACAGAAATGCTAACCCATGATGCTAGAAAGGTGGTGAAATACCAATCCTTCCACAAAGCTAAAGCGATCGCCCTAGAGCTCAATAATCTAGCCCAGTCCTTGATCCACTACGCGTCTTATTTTTCTGAGGAGGGGTTTGTGTTTCTAAAAAACGCCTCGGATGCCACCATTAATAACAATATAGGCAAATTGGTGCTCGACAAGCACTTTGTGCGCCAAGCGTGGTTAGTCTTCTTGCAAAATAACCAAGCCCACAAGAGTTATGAAGTGATGGAAGAGCCCGATAACACCTTGCACTTCCGCCAAAACACCTCCTTTATTTTGCAATCCCCCCTCATCGCGCGCGTCGCACAAGAACTCAAACCCTTGCGCTCCCCCACAGATTTTACCCCCTTGATCGATGGCTCGCGGCGTTTTGGCACGACCATCGCTACGCCGATTTTTGATGAAAAAAAACGCTTAGTCGCCATCGCAGGCATTTTCATCAACATGGAAATGTTGCAGGATCGCTATTTTCCCACTGATAAGAGCGAAAACGGGTTTTTCATGGGGAGTGGGAATCGCATTTTCGCGCTCAATCGCGATCACAACTTGCAGGGCAAGACTTTCCACGATGTGATGAAAGGCGAAGACACGGCAGAAATCGAAACCTTCAGGGAAAAGGCGCAAAGCAATGCCTTTGGACACAGCGCCTTCTATTCTAATGTGCTCAAATCCGATGTGATTGTGTCCCTTTACACCTTCCGCCCCTTTAAAGCGATCCACCAAGAACACAACTGGATGATCGGCGCGGTGATCTCCCAAAAAGACCTGCAAAGACATGTCGCCAAAATGCGCTGGCAGATCACCCTCATCGTGTTGGTCTTGCTAGCATTGACCATGACCGCGGTATTTTTATACACCCATTATGCGATCGTGCGGCGTGTGGAGCGCGTTTCTACAACCTTGAGCGATTTTTTCAGACTTTTAAACCACCAGACATCCCAAATCACCATCCACAAATCCAGCTGGAACGATGAGATTGGGGGCATGTATACCAAGATCAACGAAAATGTGCTAAAGATCAAGGAATCCTTTCAAAGCGACAATGAGATCGTAGCCGATGTGATCTCTGTGGCTTCAGCGATAGAACAGGGCAATATCACCCAGCGCATCCATGCCAAAGCCTCCGCCCCCAATTTGGCTAAATTGATCCAAACCGTCAACACCATGATAGACTTTTTAGAGCAAAGGGTGGGAGCGGATTTGAACCACATCTTAGAAGTGGTGCATGCCTACCAAGATTTGGACTTCACTTCCAAAATTGCGCGCGCTAAGGGGGATTTTGAGATCGCCACCAACCAGCTAGGCGCAGAGATCGTAAGGATGCTAAAGACCTCTTCAGGTTTTGCTACAACCCTCAATGAAAAGTGCCAGAGTTTGAAATTGCACATGGACGAGTTGGCTGCCAAATCCGCCCAGCAATCCGCTGAGATCAAAAACACCACCCAAAGTATTGAAGCCATCACGCAAAACATCACCGCGGTGAGCTCTAAGAGTGATAGCATGATCGCCCAAAGCCATGAAATTAAAAGCGTGGTGGAGATGATCTCTGAGATCGCCGATCAAACCAATTTACTAGCCCTAAACGCCTCCATTGAAGCCGCGCGCGCGGGTGAGCATGGGCGCGGCTTTGCGGTGGTGGCTGATGAAGTGCGCAAGCTTGCCGAGCGCACCCAAAAATCCCTAGGTGAAATCGAATCTAATATCAATGTGCTTGTGCAGAGTATCGCGGAAAATTCCAGCGCGATCAAGGAGCAAGCCGATGCGGTGTTGAGTATCAACCAGATCATTACCCAATTTGACACCAACCTAAGCCACAATGTGGACATTGCCAACAAATGCCTCTGTGTCAGTCAGGACATTGAAACCATCGCCACGGACATTTTAGATGACACCAACAAAAAGAGATTTTAAGGTTAGATATGCTAGCACCAGCTCACCAGCTCACCAGCTCACCAGCTCACCAGCTCACCAGCTCACCAGCTCACCCCTGTATTGTGTTAGAGATTGAAAACCTCTTAAAGCGCACCAACTGTAGGGAGGAATTGCATGTTTAAGAATATGAAATTAGGCACTAAGGTTGTTTTGGTTGTTTCTGTGATTCTTTTTGTGCTCTTTGGAATATTGGGGGTGATCTTGCTCACCAACGCCAACCGCACGATGAACCGCAATATCAAAGCCACGCTCAAAGAACAAACCACGATCAAGACCAATAATGTGATCTACGCCTTGAATAGCATCGCGCATGCGGTCTTGAATTTTACCGGTTATGTCGCCTCTGCCCCCCAAGTCTTAAAAGAGGACAATAAGATGAAGGACATGCTTGTCAATTTGATCCAAACTAACGAAAAAGGGCATATTCGCGAAGCCTTCTTAGTGGTGCTCAATGAGAGGGGGCAGCCACAAAATAGCGTGGGGGTGTTTAAGGACAATAGCAATAAAATACAAGTCTACCACAACGAAAAGAGTTTACTAGACTACCAACCCGTGCAAGAAGTTTTAAAAACCCAGCAAAACGCCCGTAGCAAGACCTACCACATGTCTCTATTAGGAGGGCATAAGATTTTTGGCAATATCATCGCCCTCCCCATTAGAATCCATGGCAAAATGGTCGCCGTTGTAGGGGTTTTTACCGATTTTGAGCGCGTCCAAGCCCAATTCTTCCCCCAAGGCGATCAAAACGGGTTTTTGCTGGGACGCACTGATGATATTTTAGCCTTCCATGCCAACCACAAATTGCAGGGCAAGCAGTTTGTAGAAGTCATGCGCGATGGTTTAGCCCAAGAGATTTTAGAGTTTAGAAAAAACGCCCAACCCCAAAGCATCAGGGTGATCACTTGGCGTAGCGATGTTACTAAAAGAGAAATGGTAGCCGTGCTCTACACCTTCAAACCCTATAAATTGATTCTGCCCAATGTCCATTATAATTGGCTTGTGAGCGCAGCTGTGCCAAGCGAAGTAGCCTTCAAGGACCTCTACACCATGCGCAAAACCATTGTGATTGGGGGGTTCATCACTCTAGGATTTGTGAGTTTTGCGCTCCTTTTGTTTTTCTACTTCCAAGTGATCAAGCGTTTGGAGCGCATGTTTGCCATGTTGCGCTCTTTTTTCAAACTCATCCAGCACGAACAAGAAACAAGAATCCCAGTCTACACCGTGCGCTACCATGATGAGATCGGCTTGATGTCCAAGGAGATCATCGCCAATATCCAGCGCGTCCAAACCACCTTTGAGGCGGATAACGCCATGGTGGCGCACGCCACCCTGAACGCCACCAATGTGGAAAAGGGCTTTATCGTTTCTAAGAATCTCGAATGCCAAGCAAATTGCACCCCCCAGCTGTGCGATCTGCTCTTCACTCTACACTCCATGATCGTGGGCTTGGAGAAAAACATCGGCGCGGACATCAATAAGATTTTAGGCGTGGTGCATGCCTACCAAAACCTAGACTTCACCCCCAAGATCGAATCCGCGCATGGTGATGTGGAATTAGCCATCAACCACCTAGGCGCAGAGATCACCAAAATGTTGCAGGTGTCCTTAGACTTTGCCAACAATTTAGAGATCAAGGCTTCAGGCTTGAAAGAGAGCATGGACAAGCTCATGGAAAACTCCGCGCAACAATCCGCTGAGATCAAGGACACCACCCAAGTGATTGAGAGCATCACCCAGCGCATTAGCGATGTGAGCGAGAAAAGTGGCGCGATGATCGCCCAAAGCCAAGAAATTAAAAGCGTAGTAGAGATGATTCGTGACATCGCCGATCAAACCAATTTGCTAGCTCTAAACGCCGCCATTGAAGCCGCGCGCGCGGGTGAACACGGGCGCGGTTTTGCGGTGGTGGCTGATGAAGTGCGCAAATTAGCCGAGCGCACCCAAAAGTCTTTGGGCGAGATCGAATCTAATATCAATGTTTTGGTGCAAAGCATCGCGGATAACTCCAGCGCGATCAAGGAGCAAGCCGATGCGGTGTTGAGTATCAACCAAGTGATCGCGCGCTTTGATGTCAATCTGACACATAATATTGAGATCGCCAATGAGTGCTTGAGCATTAGCCAAGATGTGGAGCACATCGCCAATGACATCTTAGAGGACACGAATAAGAAAAAGTTCTAAACGCGTGCGCAACGCCCATACAACGCCCAGCGCGTGGGGGCTATCTATCTGTTTTAAAACTTGTAGCATAATGCGCTACAAGGAGATACTATGCACACACCAAATATTTTTGAAAAACTCACCAATCAGCTTAAAGAAAGTTTGGATCAGGCTCTAAGTCTAGCCCTGCATGCTAAAAATCAAGAGATCGAACCCATCCATCTTTTTTGGGCGTTGCTCAGCAACAGCCAATCTTTACTAAGCCATGCGCTCATCAAAATGGGCATAGAGAAAACCCCTTTAGAGCTAGAGGCTAGAAGTGTAGTAGATAGCCTGCCTAAGAGTTCGAGCGTGAGCGCGCAGGGGATTAGCCTCAGCAAGAATCTCTTGGATGCCTTGCATAGTGCTTTGGGCTGGAGTGTGAAAAATGGGGATCAATTTGTGGCGCTAGATAGCTTTATTATCGCTAATGCAGAGCTGTTTAGCCACTATTTTAAGAAATTTTTAGATGTGCCAGAGCTTATTAAGACCTTGCAGAGTATGCGCAAGGGGGTGAAAATCAACCAGCCTAGCGATGATACCACGCTAGAAGCGTTAGAAAAATACGGGATCAACCTCACCACCAAAGCCCTAGAAAACACCCTAGACCCAGTGATTGGACGCGATGAAGAGATTTTGCGCATGATGCAGATTTTGATTCGCAAGAGCAAGAATAATCCCATTTTATTAGGCGAGCCGGGGGTGGGTAAAACCGCCATTGTGGAGGGGCTAGCCCAGCGCATCGCTAAAAAAGAAGTGCCCTTGTCTTTGCAGCACAAGCAGGTGGTCATGTTGGATATGAGCATGCTCATTGCTGGGGCGAAGTATAGAGGGGAATTTGAAGAACGCCTAACTAAGGTGGTGGAGGAGGTCAAAAAAGCGGGCAATGTGATTTTATTTATCGATGAGATTCATACCATTGTGGGAGCGGGGGCGAGCGAGGGGAGCATGGACGCAGCTAATATCTTAAAGCCCGCCCTAGCGCGCGGGGAGTTGCACACCATCGGGGCAACCACACTCAAAGAATACCGCAAATACTTTGAAAAAGATAGCGCGCTCACACGCCGTTTTCAGCCCATTTCTTTAGAAGAGCCTAGCGTGAATGAAACCTTGCAGATTCTAAGAGGGCTTAAAGAAAATTTAGAGGCACACCACAATGTGAGCATCACCGATAGCGCGTTGGTGGCGAGTGCCAAGCTCTCACACCGCTATATCACCAACCGCTTTTTGCCCGATAAAGCCATTGATTTAATTGATGAGGCGGCTGCTGAGTTGAAAATGCAAATCGAATCAGAACCCTATGCCCTCTCCCACACCAAAAGGTTAGTGCAACAACTAGAGGTAGAAAAACAAGCCCTACTTATGGAGGAGAATCCTAGCAACAAGCAACGCCTAGAGGAGGTGCAAAAGGAGCTTGGCAACGCCCTAGAGGAGAGGCAACGCCTAGAAGCGCAGTTTGAAAATGAAAGGCGGGTATTCAAAGACATCGCACAGGCTAAGAACAATATTGAGAGCTTGAAGCGTGAATCCGAGCTAGCCAAACGCCAATCGGAGTTTGAAAAAGCCGCTAAGATCGACCATGGAGAAGTCCCCAAATTAGAACAGGTGGTGCGCGATTTGGAGGCACAATGGGCGCGCATGCAAGAGCAGGGGAGTTTGTTGCAACACGCCGTAACCAAGGATAGTATCGCGCGCATTGTGAGCAAATGGACGCATATCCCAGTCCAAAAGATGTTGCAGGAGGAAAAAGATAAGATTTTACACATCGAGCAGGAGCTGGCTAAGAGTGTGATCGGACAATCCCAAGCCATTAGCGCGATTGCTAAAGCGATTAAGCGCAATAAAGCGGGCTTGAGCGATCCTAATAAACCCATTGGGAGCTTTCTATTCTTAGGACCTACGGGTGTGGGTAAAACCCAGAGTGCCAAGACTCTAGCCCAGTTTCTCTTTGATAGCCAAAAGAATTTGATTAGGCTGGACATGAGCGAATACATGGAAAAGCACGCAGTGAGTCGCTTGGTGGGCGCGCCTCCCGGGTATGTGGGCTATGAGGAGGGCGGGCAACTTAGCGAAGCGGTGCGGCGTAGCCCTTATAGCGTGCTCCTCTTTGATGAGATTGAAAAGGCACACCCGGAAGTCTTTAACATGCTTTTGCAGGTGCTTGATGAGGGGCGACTCACAGATAATAAGGGCGTGGTGGTGGATTTTAAGAACACCATTATTATTTTGACCAGCAATATCGCCAGCGACAAAATCTTAGAATTTGAGAGTGTCCATGCTAAACATAAGGCTGAACAGGAAGTGTTAAAAGCCTATGATATTGAGAGCGATCAAATCATGGAATTGAGCGAAGAGCACGATAAGCAAAAAATAGTGCAAGAAGCCCTGAAAGCCTATTTCAAGCCCGAATTTTTAAACCGCTTAGATGAGATTGTGATCTTTAACCCCCTGCATATGGAATCCATCATGCAGATTGTAGATTTGATGTTTGCAGATATTCAAGAAAAACTCAATGAAAGGGGGGTGCAAATCACATTGAGCCCGCAGGCTAAGGAATACATCGCCAAAAGTGGGTTTGACCCAATTTATGGCGCGCGCCCCCTTAAACGGGCTTTGTATGAGGAGATTGAGGATCGCCTAGCCACTTTGCTTTTAGAGCAAGACAGCGCGCATTGGAGCGATAAACATCTCTTATTTGATGTGCAAGAGGGTAAAATTGTGATCAAGGAAGTTTGATGCAAGGTATTACGCGCTGTTTCACCCCCCCCCCCCCCCCCGATTATTAAGCGTTATTAAGGAGTGGCTATGACCTCTTTTTCTCTAGGCAAGCAAATCATCGTTTTATGGGCGTTTAGCGTGCTCACTATGGGAGTTACCCTTTTGCTCTTTGCGCAGAGCAATAGGGAATCCATAGAGCATGTGCACAAACTTGTCGATCTAGATTTAAAACGCCTGCTAGGCGAACAGCTCAAATTAGCCACAGACGCGCTCGCGCACAGCATTTCTAACGCGATCAAGGACGCGCCCACGGACGCGCTCAAAAAGCGCATTGTCAGCGATATTTTGCATGGTTTTCGTTTTGAGGAGGACAAATCGGGCTATTTCTTTGCCTATGAGGAATATGTCCCCTTTTACAACCCCAATATCACGGACAAAATAGGCACAAGCCTCAAGGATGTGCGCGATAAAAACGGCGTGCTCTATATCCAAGACCTCTACAAAGCCGCGCAATCAGGAGGGAATTTTGTCTACTATGTCTTCCCCAAACCCCTTTTAAATGGGGGCGTGCGCGACACAGATAAGATCTCCTATGCCCAAAAAATTGAGGGCACTACTAATTTGTGGATTGGCACGGGGGTTTACATGGACAATGTTGAAGAGCGCACCAAGACCATTATTTACGAAATTGAAGGGAGTATGCGCTACCATTTTTATCTCTACGCCGCCATTGTCGTTTTACTCTTATTTGTGGTGGTGATGCCTCTATACTATCTGTTTTACCGCAAAATCACGAGGAATATTAGCACCCTTAGTGGGGCTCTCAAGGATTTTTTTGCCTTTGTCAATTACCGCGCCAAAAACGAACCCAAAGAAATTATCTTGCACTCTAAGGACGAGCTAGGCGAAATGGCGCGCGCGCTTAAAAGCAATGTGCAAGAAGCGGTGCAACACTTCCAAGCCGATCAACACTTCTCCAAAGACGCGCTAAGCGTCCTAGACAATGTCCATACCGGCAATTTCGCCCAAGTCATCTACGCGCATGCGGCTAACCCTGAGTTAGAACGCTTGGGCGCGGATCTCAACGCCTTTTTTAAATTTCTCAACGACATTTTCCGCCACATCTGCACCACCATCCAAACCTATTCCAACAACGATTTCCAAGCCGGTTTAGAAACCACCAATTTGCAGGGGGCTTTTTTACAACTCGCCAACGACATCAACACCTTGCAAAAAAGCATTGTAGATTCGCTCAAGCACTCTTTGGATTTTGCCCACGCGCTCCACCAAGAAACCAATACTCTCAATGAAACCACACGCCGCCTACAAGACGCTTCTAAACAACAAGTGGACTCTTTGGATCAAACCATGAACGCGTTGGGGCGCATTAGCAATTCCATGCAAAGCGTGAACGCCAAGAGTCAAGAGGTGATGGAACGCTCTGAGGGAATTAAAAATATGGTGCTCATCATCAATGAGATCGCCGATCAAATCACCCTACTAGCCTTGAATGCTGCCATTGAAGCTGCTAGAGCGGGCGAACATGGCAGAGGCTTTGCGGTGGTGGCTGATGAAGTGAGAAAACTAGCTGAGCGCACGCAAAAGTCTTTAGGTGAGATTGAGGCTAATACCCAATCGCTCACCCAATCTATCAATGAGGCTGCTAGCGCCATAGAAGAGCAGACAGAGGGCATCACACAAATCCATAGCGCGATGGCAACCCTAGAGCAGACAATGGTGCATAACGCGCAGATTGCCACCACTTCTTTGAGCATTAGCAAGAATGTGCAAGACATCGCCCAGGATATTCTCAATGAAGCCAATAGCAAGAAATTTTAAAAAAACAGGGTGTAGGAGCAGGTATTTATGCGTTCTTTCTCTCTAGGTAAACAGATTGTCGCTTTGTGGGGTTTAACCATTGTGGCGATGGTGGCAACTCTTTTACTCTTTGCGCGCAATAACCAACAATCCGTGCACCGTGTGAATAGTGCCGTGAGTGTAGATTTAAAACGCATGCTAGGCGACAAGCTCAAACTAGCCGTAGATTTGGCTAGCTCTAACATCGCCCAAGTGCTCAAAGACGCACCCACCCTAGAGGCTAAAAAACGCATAATCACCGCCATGTTTAAAGCGTTCCGCTTCGCAAAGGATCGCTCAGGCTACTTTTTCGTGTATGAAAAATACACCCCTATTTACACCGCAAATCCCAAATACCCCGTGGGCGTGAGCGCAGAGAACACCAAGGATAAAAATGGGGTGTTTTACATTAAAGAACTTTATAAAGCTGCGATGGCTGGGGGAGACTTTGTCTACTATGTTTCACCCAAACCTCTAGCCGATGGCACCACCCGCTACACCGATAAAATCTCCTACGCCCAAAAGATCGAGGGCATGCCAGATTGGTGGGTGGGCACGGGGGTTTACATGGACAATGTTGAAGAGCGCACTAAGTTCATCACTGAGGACATCCGCCACAAATTGAGCTCGAGCTTTAATCTCTATGTCCTCATCGCCTTGGTCTTTTTAATCGTGGTGGTGATCCCGCTTTACTACCTCTTTTACCGCAAGATCACGGGGGCTATTAGTGTGCTCAACAAGGGGCTTAAGGATTTCTTTGCCTTTGTCAATTACAAACAAAACGATGTCCCTGAGCCCATTGTTCTGCGCTCTAAGGACGAATTGGGGCAAATGGCGCGCGCGCTCAATGAGAGCATTCAAGAAGCCATCCAACATCTGCAAGCCGATCAAAAACTCTCTAAAGAGGCGATCTTAGCCTTAGATAGCGCGCGCACCGGGGATTTCACCCAAACCATCCACGCGCGCGCGATCAACCCAGAGCTCCAACACTTGGGCACGAATCTAAACAATTTCTCTAGCCTTCTAAACAGCACTTTTGAGCACATCTCTAAGACCATTGAAACTTATTGCCACAACGATTTCACCAAGGGCATGGACACTACCCAGCTACAGGGCGGGTTTTTGCAACTAGCTAATAATATCAATACTTTACAACAAAGCATTGTTGTTTCTTTGAAAAACTCCTTAGATTTTGCCCACGCGCTCACCCAAGAAACCCACACTCTCAACCAGACCACGCACGCGATGCAGGATGCCTCTAAACAACAAGTGGTTTCCTTAGAGCAAACCACCAACGCGCTAGCCCAAATTAGCTCGAGTATGCAAAGCGTGAACGCCAAGAGTGAGGAGGTGATCGCCCAATCCCAAGGGATTTCAAACATGGTGGAAGTGATCACAGAGATCGCCGATCAAATCACCCTGCTAGCCTTGAATGCTGCCATTGAAGCCGCACGGGCAGGCGAGCATGGCAGAGGCTTTGCGGTAGTGGCTGATGAAGTGAGAAAACTAGCCGAGCGCACCCAAAAGTCTTTAGGCGAAATTGAGGCTAATACCAAAGCCCTCACCCAATCTATCAATGAGGCTGCTAGCGCCATAGAAGAGCAGAGTGCTAGCATCGACTTGATCAACACCGCCATGCACGAATTGGAACAAACGATGCTCAATAACACCCAAATTGCCACCACCTCCTCTACCATTAGCCAAAATGTGCAAAAGATCGCGCAAAATATCCTAGATGAAGCCAATAGCAAGAAGTTTTAATAGATACGATCAAGCGACCCTAGCATTGGTGGTTGGCAAAATAGCATGAACCCTCTGTCTTAGGCGTGCAAACGCGAGGGCAAGCCATGGAGGTTTACTAAAAGGCAAGTAAGTTTATCTAGATTGCGCGTAAACTCCGTCCTTTATGGTAGAGATGTAAGCGCACGCTAAGAAAAGAAAGGCTACCCTTGCAATAGGTAAGCGAGATTAGTAAAAACCTAATATGGCAGAGTTGGATACGCTCGTTCTAGCCATTAAAACGAGCACAATGACGGGTTGGTAACTAATCTCCACCCGCCAGTGGGTCTGTAAGTCTTTTGGGAACTGAAACTAGCCTTGCGGTATAAACAGCAAAGCCTTTCGAGCTTAAGAAACGCTAGTTTCTGTTAGTTGGGAAGTTCCTCCCTTTAGGGAGGGGCGGTTCACGCCAGAGGACACATCCCTGCTTAAGGGGATTCTCAAGTGAGTTCTTTCTTACGCACCTCTTTGATTCTAGCAGCCTTGCCTTTACGACCGCGTAAATAATAGAGTTTGGCGCGGCGCACACGCCCTACACGCAAGACCTCAACACTCACCAAACTCTCCGCATAAAGGGGGAAAATCCTCTCCACCCCAATGCCATTTGCGCTGATCTTACGCACGCAAAAGGTGCGATCCACGCCCGCCCCGCGCAAGCTAATACACACCCCCTCAAAATATTGTGTGCGGACCTTATCGCCCTCTTGGATTCGAATCCCTAGCCTGATCGTGTCTCCCGCTTTGAAAATGGGGGGCTGGCTTTTGATCTGGGTGTCTTCAAAATGTTGGATATAGCGGTTTTTCATCAACGCCCTTTCTTGATGTGTCTAAAAGTGTGTAGCGAGCGATTCAAGGCATAGAGATTAGGGGCGTGAAACCGCGTCCTGTCCATGGATAAATCGCGCATAAGACTCTTAATTCTGCCATGATTTCCCTTTGAATACTCTGAAATCACCCCAGAGTGCGCACAGGATGGGGTGTTTAAAAGGGGGGTGCGGGCAAAATTAGGGGCTTCTAGGGTGTTGTCTTCAAAGCTTTCTTGTTCCAAAGAGCGCGCGTTACCTAAAGTGCCCTCTAACAAACGCGCAACACTATCGCAAAGGCACAAGCCTGCCAACTCCCCCCCCGTGAGCACAAAATCCCCCACACTCAACACTTCATGGGCATAAGATTCAACCAAGCGTTCGTCAAACCCCTCATAACGCCCACAAACAAGCACTAAATGCTGGTGTGTGGCTAGGCGCTTGGCATCTTGTTGGCAAAAGCGTTTTCCACTGGGGGTTAGAAAAATCACATGCGCGCTGGGACTTTGGGCATGCTTGAGCGCGTTTTCCACCATGTAGGGGTCTAAAATTTGCCCAGCCCCCCCGCCCACTAAAGCAAAATCCGCGCGCTGGAATTTATGGGGAGAAAAGTCGCGCATGTTAAAAATCTCTAAACTAAACACCTGCTTTTCTAGGGCGCGCTTTAAAATAGAATCCTCAAAATAAAAGGCGATGAGTTGGGGGAATAGGGTTAGAAAACTAAAGCGCATCAACTCTCTTCTAAGAGTCCTCTAGCATGGGTGGTATAAATGCAGCGCGCTGACAAATCGACACCCTTGATATAGGTTTCAATATAGGGGATCAAAAAGAGCTTGTGGATGCCTTGCACAAAGAGATAGTCTGTATTAGCCAGCCGTTCAATGCGCTTTACGACACCTAAGACCTCTTGAGCTTCTATAATTTGCAAACCCACAAGTTGGAAGTATAAAAACTCTCCCTCCTGCAGGGGGCAAAGTCTAAGACTATCCGTCTTACTCATCGCTAAAATCCAGCATGCAAAACCCCTCGCCTGCTCTAGACTTTGGATTTCTTCAAAGAAGATCAAAGCCTTTTGGGCTTGGTAGTGCGCGACCACTAGGGGAGTTGGAGGGGGGGAGTGGGGAGTGGGGCTATAGACATAAACGCGCACCCCTGTTTGCAAACACTGGGTAAAATCGCCCTCTAAGATCAATTTTATCCCCCCCTTTAAGCCCACAGCCCTGCCTAGATGCCCCACCACTACTAAGTCCTCTGGCTTAAAGCACATAGGGATTTTCAGAAGCCAACACCACGATTTTGTAACTCAAGCCGTCCTTAGCCTTCATCCCTGAAATAAACGCCTTGAGCGCGCTGATGATCTTACCCTCTTTGCCGATCACACGCCCCATATCCATCGGATTAGTGTAAATGGCGATTTCTTTGAGGTGTTCTTCTACAAGTTGGGAGCGCACTTCTACAATCTGTGGGTAGGTTACGATCTTCTTGCAGTATTCCAAGATGAACGCCTCTACACATGCGCCCTCTTGCATCTTAAGTCTGTGATCCTTGCGCCAACTTAGCCACCCTCTGGCTCATTTTAGCCCCCACGCCTTTCCAATAGTCCAAGCGGGCGTGATCAATCTGCACCACTTTGGGGTTGCTCAAAGGGTTGTAATAACCAATGGACTCGATCCAGCCCCCATCGCGTTTCTTGCGCGAATCGGTAACCACCACCCTATAAAAAGGCTTTTTTTTGCGTCCCACGCGTGTAAGTCTAACAACTGTCATGCCAATCCTTTCTGCTTTCAAAAGTGCTAATTCTAACGCCTTGTGCCTAAAATTAAGCTTGATCGCCCCCGTAGTAAACTAAGGCTGAACCCCATGTCAGCCCTCCCCCAAAGGCATCCAATAGCATCAAATCCCCTTTTTTGAGTTTTCCTTGTTCATAAATATCGCTCATAGCCATCGGGATGCTAGCTGCCGATGTATTCCCATATTTTTGCACGGTCAAGACCACCTGCTGAGGACTAAAGGACAATTGGTTTTGCACGGCTTGGATGATGCGCAAATTAGCTTGGTGGGGGATAAAATAGGTGATCTCCTCTGGAGCGATCGCGTTGCTTTGTAAAATTTCTTCTACATCCTTGAGTAGCGTCTTAATGGCGAGCTTGAAGACCTCATTGCCCTTCATTTGGAGGGATTGGGATTGGGGGGTATCTTGCTGGATAAAGGGGCTGTTTTTGAGTGCCCTTGGGGTATAGAGGTAGTTGGCATGCTGACCATTAGAGGCGATCTTAACATCTAAAATACGCTCTTTGGGGTTGTCTGTGCGCCCAATCACGCATGCCCCCGCCCCATCTCCAAACAGCACACAGGTGCTACGATCCTCAAAATCTAGCACACTAGAACAACGCTCCGCTCCCACGATCAAGACATGCGCATACATGCCACTCTCCACAAAAGCCTTAGCCACAGATAATAGATAGATAAACCCACTGCATGCGGCAATAATGTCCATGCTAGGCGTGTTTTGCAAACCCAGTTTAGCACTCAACACACAAGCTGTAGAGGGCATGCACATGTAATCAGGGCTGAGTGTGCCCACCAAGACCAAGTCAATGTCTTCTTTAGCGATCTTGGCACGCTCAATGGCGATCTTGGCGGCTTTGACTCCTAGGTCACTACTTTGTTCTTGGTTAGTGGCAAAATAACGCGTCTGGATACCGGTGCGCTTTTGAATCCACTCATCACTGGTGTCTAGCAGGGACTCAAAAGCGTTGTTTTTCACGCAAATCTGGGGCACATAAGAGGCTACAGATTTCAAGGCTGCATAGGCCATCTCTATTCCTTTTAATCTAGGGCACTTCTTTGGGGGCTTGCTTGTGCTCGAAAGCCAACGCCATTTTCTCACACACCCCACTCTCTTTGGCTTTGATCGCTTGGTAAATCGCGCATTCCATCGCCCTAGCATTGCTCTTGCCATGGCTGATGATCACCACTTTACTCACTCCCAAGAGGGCGCGCCCCCGTATTCGGCATAATCTGTCTTTTGCTTGAGGGTGTAAAAAGCCCCTTTGAGTAAGAACGCGCCCAGCTTGGCTCCCAAGCTACACTTGATCTCATTTCTAAACACCGATCCAATCGCGCTAGCCGTGCCCTCTGTGGTTTTTAACACAACATTCCCCACAAACCCATCGCACACCACCACATCTACCACATTTTCAAAAATGTCATTGCCTTCCACATTCCCCTTAAAAATAGGGGTATCCGTATTGTGTTGGTTAAATAGAGGGTATTCACTGATGAGTTTGAACGCTTCTTTGGTGATCAAATTGCCCTTGCTATCCTCTTCCCCATTGGCAAGGAGCCCCACGGTGGGGTTTTCATAGCCTAGCACATCCTTGGCGTATTGATAACCCATGATGGCAAAATCCAAGAGGTATTCAGCCTTGCAATCTGTATTAGCTCCCACATCTAGGCACAGGCTGGCGCGCTCTTTTATGGAGGGCATAAGCGTGCAAAGCGCGGGGCGATTCACCCCTCTAATGCGCCCGATCTTCAAGGTCGCCAAACCCATTGTTGCCCCGCTATGTCCGGCTGAAACCAAAGCGTCTGCGCCATTTTTTAAAATATCCATCGCCACAAAAATAGAGGACTCTTTGCGTTTGAGGGCATCTGTGGCGTGTTCTTCCATGTGGATATAATCCGGGCAATGGATGAGCTCCACCTTAGAGGCTAAATCCTTAGAGATAAAAGCCTTAGCCTTGCTCTCATCGCCCACCAAAACGGGCTTAAAGGCAACAGATCCTAGCGCCTTAGACACGCCTTCAATGATGGGCAAAACCCCCAGATCCGCCCCCATCATGTCAATGACAATTCTCATTGTCTTTAATCCGGAACCACTTAGTAAGCCCCTGTAAATTTATTGGTGAAATGGGGCAATTTCCAACTCCCGTCCTTATTTTTGACAGGCATCGCCAGCTTCACGCTATAGTGTGTGCGCCTCTTTCTGCCTCTCGTCTTGCTCACGCGTCTATCAGGAACTGCCATAACTCTCCTTTATTGAATTTGATCGGCGTAATGGTAATCTTGCTGGATGGATTGGATCTCTGCACGCAACAACGCGCTTAGATCAATGCAACCATCAAAACTCTCCACCACATCTAAACTATCTATAAACCTACCCCCCACATAACACTCCCGCTGCGCGCTTGTGTATAAGCCATCACTCACGCACAACACCAACTCTTCAGAAATGGGTTTGTCAAAGAACACCCCACTTAAAGCGCATTGCACTTGCAAATGCCCGTGCAAACTCCCCTCCACCAAGTAAAGCTTGTCCCCCACACGGCACACCCCTCCCTCCCAACACAGATCCCCCTCCTTAAGGCAAAAAGGCTTGGCAAGCACTCCAATTTTACGCATTTGCAACTTCACAGCCAATCAAGCAAAAAAGAACGCGATCTCTCTTTGCGCGTTTTGCGCGCTGTCGCTTCCATGCACCACATTGGCATCAATATTCTGCGCGAAGTCGGCTCGAATGGTACCCGGTTTAGCCTCTTTGGGATCGGTCGCGCCCATTAGATCGCGATTCTTCTCCACGGCATTCTCTCCCTCAAGCACCATCACCACCACCTCCCCACTCGTCATGAATGCGATCAAATCCTTAAAGAACGCCCGCTCTTTATGCACGGCGTAAAAATCCTGCGCCTGAGAAACACTCAAGCGCAAGCGTTTGATCTTGATCACTTCTAAACCCGCCTCTTCAAAGCGCGTGATAATCTTGCCGATGATGCGTTTCTTTACACCATCGGGCTTGATAATCGAAAGGGTTTGCGCCATTGCCATCCTTAAATTCAAGTCTTAAAACGGATCATTATAACAATAACTGCAAAATTTTTAGCTTAAAATCTCTAGGGGGATAAACCCACACTCTTTACATTCTTGTAGTATAATCCTGCTATGAGAGTGGTGGACCTTAATAGCGACATCGGGGAGGGGTTTGGGTGTTATACCATGGGCGATGATAAAGCCATTATGGCGCAGGTGAGTAGCGTGAATTGTGCTTGTGGCTGGCATGCTGGCGATCCCTTGATCATGGCTCAAGTTGCTAAGCAGGCTAAGGCTTTGGGGGTTAGCTTGGGCGCGCACCCAAGTTTGCCTGATTTATTGGGTTTTGGGAGGCGCAAGATGGAGATTAGCCCCAAAGAGGCTAGGGCTTACATGCTCTACCAAGTGGGCGCGCTCAACGCTTTTGCTAAGGCTTGTGGGTATACCTTGGGGCATGTGAAATTACACGGGAGCTTTTACAACCAAGCCGCGCATGATGTATCCCTAGCCACAGCGATCCTAGAAGGCATAGAGGACTATGATCCTAATTTGGTTATTCTGTGTTTGAGCGGGAGTGCCATGGCTAAACAAGCCCAAAGAAAAGGCTTGAGGGTAGCCCAAGAGGTCTTTGCAGACAGGCGTTATTACCCCGATGCCCGCTTGGTGGAACGCGCCCACCCTAAAGCCTTGATTAGCGATCCAGAGCAAGCCATCGAACAAGTGCTTGGCATGGTGATCAATGGCAGGGTGCAAGCCATAGATGGCACGAGTGTAGAGATTCAAGCCGATTCGATCTGCGTCCATGGTGATCACAAGGAGGCTTTAGAATTTGCTTTGCAAATCCGCCAAGCCCTAGAACACCACGACATCGCCATCAAGCCGCTTTATGCGCTCTAAATCGGCGTTCATAGGCGCAGCGTTCCTTATGGCGACTTCTGCCATTGGACCGGGTTTTCTCACCCAAACAGCCCAATTCACCCAAGAGTTAGGTAGCTCTTTTGCCTGCGCGCTCTTGCTCTCTGTGGGGATGTCCTTGATCGCACAGCTCAATGTGTGGCGCATTTTGGTGATCACGCAAAAAAGGGGAGATGAGATCGCTAGCGCGCTCTTGCCCGGCTTAGGGGGGGTGCTCACCTTTATTATTTGTTTTGGGGGATTGGTGTTTAATGTGGGCAATATTGGGGGAGTTGCTCTTGGGTTGCAAATCCTTGCGGGTTTAAATCTCAAAGCTGGCGCGCTCTTGGGGGCTTTTTTGGGGATGGTGATCTTTTTTTCTAAGAGGGCAGGGGCACTTATGGATAAGCTTGCCCAAGTCTTGGGGGCTTTAGTGATTCTCTTGGTAGGCTACATCGCTTTTAGCACTTCACCTCCCCTAGCCCAAGCCGCCAAGGAGGCTATTTTGCCTAGCCAATTTTCTATCTTGGCTGTTTTAACCCTCAGTGGGGGCACTGTGGGAGGCTATATCATCTTTGCCGGGGGACATCGCCTCTTAGATGCGGGGGTAAAGAGCGATCTCAAACAAGTGGACACATCTGCCTATCTGGGCATTGGGATCGCCACTTTGGTGCGCCTTTTACTCTTTTTGGCGATCTTGGGAGTCTTGTATGCTGGGCATACGCTAGATAAAAATGATCCGGCCGGGAGTGCCTTTAAAATCGCAGCCGGGGAGTGGGGCTATAAAATCTTTGGGATGGTGTTTGTAGCCGCTAGTTTGACCTCTGTGGTGGGAGCGGCTTACACCAGCGTGTCCTTTTTAAAAGGGTTTATTTTTGTCCAAAGGCATGAAAATGGCTGTATCATTGGCTTTATTGTGATCTCAACGCTATTGTTCATGCTGATTCAAAAACCCGTAGCCCTACTCATCATCGCCGGCGCGCTCAATGGGCTGATCCTGCCTTTGAGTTTAACGCTTGTCCTCATCGCAGGGTATAAAACAAATTTAGTAGGCTCTTACAAACACCCCAAAATCTTATCTGGTTTGGGCGCGCTGGTGGTGCTCTTTAGTGCCTATTTAGGGGGGCTTTCTTTAACACATTTAGGGAGTGTGTTTTGATAAAGGGAGTGAAGTATTTTGCATACGGGCAGAGTGCTTTGCTTTTGGACTTTGGCGCGCAAATTAGCCCCAAAACCCACACCCAGATTCAAAAAGTGCGCGTGTCCTTAGAAGCGCGGCGCATAAAGGGGGTGGTGGAGCTCGTGCCTGCTTACTGCACTCTTTTGATCCACTATGACCCTTTAGTGTGCTCTTATGGGGATTTGATCCACATTTTAGATCACCTAGACATACAAGAGGAACACCTAGAGGTTTGTTCCCATCTTGTAGAAATCCCGGCTTGTTACGCGCCAGAGTTTGGGCAGGATTTAGCCTCTGTGTGCGCCCACACTAAGCTTTCTGCTCAAGAGGTGATCGACAAACACAGCGCGCCAGACTACTTGGTTTACATGCTGGGCTTTTTACCCGGTTTTGCCTATTTGGGTGGGTTAGATGCCTTGTTAGCCACACCCCGATTAGCCACCCCTAGGGTGCAGGTTGCGCCCGGATCCATTGGTATTGCGGGCATGCAAACAGGAATCTATCCGCTGGCTTCCCCGGGGGGCTGGCAAATCATCGCCAGAACTCCCCTTGAGCTTTACAACCCCAGTAAAGATCCCCCCGTTTTTTTGCAACCTGGCGATCGCGTGCGCTTTGTGCCCATTAGCATAGACACTTACCACCAAATTGCCAAAGAGGTGCAAGAAGGTGTTTATACTCTCAAGCGCGCTAAAAGGTCTACGCATGGCTAATATCAAGGTGCTAGAAGCGGGGTTATTTACCAGCATTCAGGATTTAGGGCGCAGGGCTTACATGCGCTTTGGTATTCCTATAGGCGGGGTGATGGACGAGTTTAGCGCGGTAGTGGCAAATTTTTTAGTGGGCAATGAGGCGCAAGAAGCCTTGTTGGAGATGACCTACACGGGCGCGCGCCTAGAATTTTTGGAGTCCATGCACATAGCCATCACGGGAGCTAATTTGAATCCCCAGATCAACGATCAAGACATCGCCAATTGGGAGTCGCACGATGTCAAAAAAGGGGATATTTTGAGTTTTGGACGCTTGGGGGAGGGGGTGCGCGCCTATGTGGCGTTTTCAGGCACAATAGATGTGCCTGTGGTGTGTGGGAGCAAGGCTACAGATGTGCGCACACGCATGGGAGGCTTACAAGGGCGGGTTTTACAAAATGGCGATGTATTAAATATCATCGTGCGCCCTGAGCACAAACTTAAAAAAGTGCCCCAAAATCTGCAACCCCACTACCCCCCTAGCGCGTCCTTGTGGGTGCTCTTGGGTCCCCAAGAGCATTACTTCAACCCAGCTAGCCTTTCTGATTTTTTAAGCATGCCATACACGATTAAGGTGCGATCTAACCGCATGGGGATTTGTCTAGAAGGGCAACAATTAGCCTACAAAGAACACATAGAGATGATCTCTGAACCCTTAGTGGTAGGGAGTATCCAAGTCCCCTCAGATGGGCAACCCATTGTGTTGATGGCTGATTGCCAAACAATGGGGGGCTATCCTAAGATCGCCACACTCTTAAAGAACTCTCTTGGCACCCTAGCCCAAATGCGTCCCAATGACAAGGTGTCTTTTGTGGCTGTTAGCATGCAAGAGGCGCAAAAAAAATACCAGGAATTCTACGCGCGCCTACAAGCCCTCAGGGCGCAACTAAAAGTTTAAAGGCAAACAATGGCACAAGCAGAGATGATCCCTATAGTGATGGCTTTTGATCAACGCTATTGTATCCCCGCTGGGGTAGCAATGCACTCCATGCTAGCTTGCATGGCGCGCGCGCATACACCCCACACCTACACCATCCACGCGTTCACGCAAGGCTTAGATCAAGCCCATAAGGACAAGCTCCAAGAAAACATCGCGTCCTTTGCTCACTTCGCGCGCTTGGAGTTCTTAGATGTTGATCCCACGAACCACGAACCACGAACCACGAACCACGAACCACGAACCACGAACCACGAACCACGAACCACGAACCACGAACCACGAACACCCCTACCATGAAACATTAAACACTCTCTTTAAAACTCTGCACCCTGCCACCCAAGCCCGTTTTTCTAATTTGATCTTGTTGCGCTTGGTTTTGCCCTCTTTATTCCCCCAATATGACAAGATCATCTCTTGTGATGTAGATGTGGTGTTTAGCCAGGATTTGAGCGCGAGTTACTTTACATTAAACCCGGATGATCCCTACTATTTTGCTGCGGCTAAGGAATTTGGTCCCGCGCGTGTAGAAAAACTCATCAAAAGGCACAAGAGAGAGGCACGCCGCCGTCATATTGACTTTTCTGAACACGCGTTGTCCATGCAGGAGTGGGAGATCATGCATGCCAATAGCTTTAATGTCGGGTTTATGGTGCTCAATCTCAAGGCATGGCGCAAGGATAATCTAGAGAGTCGATGTCTAGATTTTTTGCGCGCCAAACACCATGTTTTGCTGTATCCTGAACAAGAAACTTTGATTCTAATGTGCCATGGGCGTATCTTGGAATTACCCTACACTTACAATGTTTATCCTAAGGATTTTGACAACCCCACACACCCTATCCACAAACACATTAACGATTCTAAGGAGGTGATCATGTGGCATTTTTATGGGGATAGCAAACCTTGGTATCTTAAAAATTTCCGCATTAGCAAGCGTTGGATTCTAGCTTTATTGTCCACCCCCTTTGCTTTGGAATATTTTGAAAAACAATACCAAAATGTAGAGATGGATTCAGGGGCGTATTACGAGCTACTTAGAAGCATTTTAAAAAAAGACATTTTAAGGAGTTTTTGGTGTGTCCAATACTTGTCAAAGTCTATGCCAAGATGTAATGGTTAAGATTTGTTTAAGATATATATTAAAGATTTATCTAAGGTTATCTTTATTTGGTTGGAGAACTGACTAGATAATTAGGAGAACTAAGAGAAATGTGCAGGGAACTTTTGATAAAAAATCATATTAGAACTCACATTAACAAGTATGAGAACTGAACAGAAAAACTATTAAGAACTGGCTTGGGGTTGGTAAGGAACTGTGTAGTAGCACAACAAAAACTCATAGGAAAATCATATCAGAACTGCTCTTTAAAGTGTTGGAACTATCGTAACAACTACTAGAACTAGAATGTGCATTAAAAACTGCCGTTGTGAATAGCTTGACAAAATTTCGGATTTTCGTGCTATATCAGTATCGGATTTTGGTTTGAGACTTAGAAGCGGCTAAAAAGTTTCATTCTTGCAGTAAATACCGCTTACCGCTGTAGTAGCCCCAGTCCGCACGCACAAGAATGTGTAAATGTGGATGGCAGGTTCCATTAGAGAAGTCTGTATAATCCCCCACAATCTCTGTAGTTCTAATCCAACTTAAGAAGCTTAGGCACATCAAAACGCTCTTTAAGTCCATTTTCTCCCTTTGTGTCCATAAGGTATTTAAAAGCCTTGTGCATCACCGTGATGGTGTTGTGTAAATCCTGCGCACTGCAATTTTGCACCGTCAAAGTGAGCATGATCAAACGATGATTCTCTAAGATTTGAGGTAAAGCGTGCTGGGCAATGAGTTTGCTTCGAATAGAAGCTTGTAATTCATTGCAAGTTGTGCAAAGGCGGTGATGACAACAATTCGCACGCACAACACCCATCTCTCCATGATGGCTTGCTAGTATCAAGCTATTGCAGTAGTGAATATCTGATCTTTGCTGTTTAAAAGCTCCCACCTTGATTTTACCCAGATACTTCTCCATAAATTCTTCATGCCACTCATGGGTCTCATCGCTCAAAATCTTGTAGATATTGTTGATTTTCCAAGCCACAGTACTGTATTTTTGCTTTCTGTGCTTGGCAAGGCATCTTTTTAGGGCACTCTCGTGTGGGGGACTACTTTCTTGCCCCTCTTTTGGTAGGCTCTTTGTCTTTTGGAAGGTTTAAGTTTCAGTTTGTTATTACGCGCTAAATACGCTTGTGTTATGGTGACTTAAGCGTATCTATCTCTTTCTTAGAAACAATTAAAAATTTCCCCAAGATTGTAAAATTTTTCAAAAAAAAGTGTGTTTTGGCTTTGATTTTTCTCCCAAAAGCGATTGTGGAGCGTTTTTAGAGCCATTTTAGTAGCCCTATTCACCATTTAACTCTTACCGCACATCACCATAAGCCGTGTAAAAATCCTATCTCTTATAGTTGTGGGGTAATCTAAAGGATCGATCAACTCTAGAACAGGTCCGCAAAGACAAAAAGGGCGAGGGCACACACAAGTAACCGCCCATCGTAGCTTACAGTTTTTGGTTTAGTTTATCTTTGAACTGTTTGACTTCGTCCTCTAGGTAGTAGATTTTACCGTAAAACTCAACCCATTTTGGCCCCACCCCTTTTTTTCTCCACTCCCTAAGTGTGTCTATGCTAACACCTAGTTCTCTAGCGCACCTGTGTTCTCCAAAAGCACCTTGTATTGATTCGTCTTCCTGGATATATTGTTCTAGTGGTTCTAGGGGATATACGCGGACCTGACCAAACTTGACACATGGAGGTCCTTTTTTATTTCTGTGTAATGCATGCAAATTTCCTACACTGATTTTTTGTATTTGTGCAGCTTCTTGTATGTTGACATAGCGAGATACTTTGTCATCATCAATGCCCATATTTGATAAGAGGCATTTCTTCATTAAATCTTTTTTAATGTAAATCCTAGAGTTCTCTCTGTCTTCTCTGTCTATTATAGTCTTGCCGTTCCATTTCCATTGTGGCTCTGAGGTCAATGATTTTAGCACTGTGCTACGGCTAATTCTACCGAACCTACCGGGAGGAGAGTCTGCGTTTCTAGTAGATAGATCATCTAAAGTGTAAAACTCCTCACGCTTATTGGTGTTAGGTTGTGGATTATCTTTTCTGAACTCTTCAAGTTTGTAGACTGGGTAAAAGATTCTTTTACGCCCTTGACCTAGACCACCTATAACTACATATTCGGGACCTTTTCCTTCTTTGCGCCATCTTACCATGGTACCTATATCTATTCCTAAATATTTAGCAGCCTCTTCGGTATTTAATAGTCTTGTGTCGTGTGGTTGGTTATTGTGGTTATTGTGGTTATGATTAAAACCTGCTATTTTCTTCTTTTCATTGTATGCTCCTTTGATATTTATTTTCAGTATTTAGCGTATCATGTTTTTCATTAAAAAAAAACTTAAAGATTTGTGTGATATTCTATAATTCAGTATATGTTTTGTGATAGTGTTGTTTATGGGAAGATTTGATATTCATTTTTAATATGTGAGGTGATTTATTGGATGGCAGAAATGAATGGAGACAATCTAGGTCTGGTGAAATCTCTATTGTTTTTCGATAGTATTACATGAGGGATATATCAACTTCACTCGAACATGATTGGAAACAATTTCTGAACTTTTTTGCAGAATACCTGTGCAAAGCCCCATGATAGCGGTATTTAGTAGTTTTATTTTGTCTTAATAATGAGAATGCACATTTTTTAAGGAGGGTAAAAATTGTGTGTTTGTGGGGGTGATTTTTTCTTTTTTGTGCTAGTAAAGGTAGGTTAAAAGTGAGCCATTTTGCTTGTTAGAATACCTATCAAAGATGACCCTTGAACCGCTTTACCATTAGCATCTCTGAACCTGCAAACTTCAATGCCTGTCATCATTGGAGAAGTATAGAGCTGAGCAAATGGCAAGACATTGCAGAGATTGCCATAAAGTTTGATGTTTCTGTAGCTGTCTTTGCCCAAAAGTATGATCCAAAGCACGCCCAAAGAAGTGCTAAAAATGTCATAGCCTTTCACCCCTTTTTATTCTTTGACATTGACAACGACCAAGAGGGCAAGAAAAAGCCTTTAAGCGTGCAAGAAGCCTATGAGTTTATGGACAAGGCTAAATACCCCATTTGCTTTGCCATTGTGCCCTCACGCAATTACAAGAAGCTCAAAGAGAAGGACAAACGCCCTAATATAGAGCGTTTTAGAATCATCGTGCCTTTAAGCGAGCCTATCTCTAGCAGATTGATTGTGCGCAGAATGGATGGGAGCATAGATACAGAGCTCTACCGCGCATTCCATCAACAAGTCGCTAAGGTGCTAGGACTTGCAGATTACGCCGATGAAGCGGCTTTAAAAGACATGGCACGCTACTATGCCAAACACCAAACTCCTCCTGCTATGACTCCTATTCTTATAGACCAGCAAAAACGCTTAATGACCACCAAAGTGATCTGCCAAAGAGTGATAGAGAAGCTCAAAAGAGAGCGCAAAGAGAAACAAGAGAGCTTGACGCACAAGTCTTCTTTTGCAAAACAAAAAGCCATACTATCAAAAAATCTAATGGTTATACAAGCACCAATCTATGCAGCAAAATTTGCAGAAGTGGCAAAACCAACAGGAAGCCCGACAACAAAACTGGCAACAGGGTTTGAAGAAAAAAGTCTTGATGCAAATCCAGGGCGTGCGCAATCTGATATTGGAGCAGGAGAGCAGACAGAAGGAATTGCTCCAAAGTCGCAAGTTATGGCGGATCAGCGCGATTACTCTGGCGATTTTCCTCACCATGGAGACAGCAACAATGGTTTTTCTGATGAAAAAACAGAACAAGGATTTGCAGATACAGATAAACAAATCCTTCAATCCACAGGGCAACATACAGCTACAAAAGCCAACCAATTCCAAGAAGTTAACGGCGTGTCAGAAATACGAAGCGATGCAAAGGATGCGGAAGGGCAAGCAGGAAACATGGGAGGAGAAGATGGGAGGATACAGAAATGTTCACAGAGTGTCTGAAAGAGAGGTATCCAGATCAACTTCCAAAGGACGACACCTTTAAAGAACCGCTTTGCAGACAGCCCCAGATGGTTTAGAAGGTTTGGATGGCACTCCACTCAAATAGAGATTTTCATTGCGCCTAGAGAGCTACACAAGTGTCAAATAAGCCTTTTTCAATCCATTTCGGGTTAAAATTCGTGGTTTCCTAGCCAGCATAACACTTGCGGCTACAAAGTAGCCATCGTGTTACCACTCCGCTACGCTCCGTTTGCTGGCAAGGGGGATGCCCCCTTGAACCCCCTTGAACAATGTGGTTTTTGTTATCCTTGAGTTGGATAGGCTTCTTCATCCACTATGGGTGGTCCTGTCTGACTATCTGTCTGACTAAAATCAGAGCTAGAATGTGTTCTAGTTATTTGACAAGACTGAGCTTGCCGTTTTGTCTGAGAATGGCTTCCGGGTTTGGCAAGAGTTTTCTTTCGTGTTTTCTTAGGAGGCTTGAGGGATTTTGGAGGCGTATAGTCTTTTTTGCTAAACGCCAGATACACATCTTCATCCCCCATCACAAAATCCCCAAACAAGGATTTATTTAAAACCCCTTGCTCTAAATCCCTCCGTACCAAAGACTTAGACTTTAATAACTTGTCCTTCTTCTTTTGCTCTCGCTCTCTCTGCTCAATCTCCTTGAGTTGCTTTTTCTCCTATGCCTTAATCTCTTTCAACCGCTTTCTCTCCGCTTTGAGTTTAGCCTTCTCCTCTTTTAAGGCATCTCTCTCTTAGCATATAGCTTTTTTAGACGCTTAGAGAGCTTTTCTAGGCGTTTTTCTAGCTTAGTGCTATCAATAGAGCTATCCACCCCGCCTCTATGCCTGCTAGAGCCTCGTATTGTGCTTCTAGCTGCTTATACTTTTGCTCAACTCCTTCTAAAGTCAAAAGAGTGTCATCCTCTTTAAAGCACCCGTCTTTCAAACGCCCGTATCTAAAGAGCAAGAAAGTAAAGCCCATACTTTCTTGCAAGTTTCTCGTGAGCTCTGTAAAGGTGTAAGCCTGACAGGCTTTTTGAAAGAGCCAAGACTCTAAGGGTATAGGTCCTGTTTCTAATTGTTCTCGATATTGCTTAATCCACGAATGGTAGCACTCACTCACCTTTGCATAAGCTGCTGCCTGCAAGACAAACCCCTCATGGGGTATATCCATATAAATTTGCGAGCACTCCCTCATCCCCTTTACAATAAAATCCTTCTCTCCACTTAGTTTTCTTGCCAACACCTTCAATTTGGGTCGTAGCTGTTCAAATTCCAATAAGAAATGCAGACGGATATGTTTAGCACACAAAGGTTCTAGTACAGCCCAGTCGTCCGTATATTTCTGCTCTGTATGATCAGCCATGCACTGCTCTACAGGTGCGTAAATGTCAAGGTGCTCATCTAGGCTCATTTTGTTGTCCTCATCTCTTTTGAAAGTAGGCACATTTTTAAATATAGAATCATCAAAGCGTGCGCTCTCTACACTTTCAGGGGTATCAAAGGGCTCAAAAATGTCTTTAGGTTGAAAAATGCCTGTATAAGCCACTAATCTCAAGCCCTTTAGCTGCTCCATTACCTGCATTAAGAAGATTTCAGGGATTTCTCTAAGTTGTTCTGCAGAACCCACACCTCCTTTATTGAGATACTTGATAGCCCCTTGGGCTCTTTCTTGTTTATTCTTAGAGGCTTTGGGTTTAAGACCTTTGACCACTTCATGGATGCTACGCTCAACATCTTCTTTTTCTCTTCCATCACAAGCCACTCTAATATCTACGATGTATCCCTCCAGGCTCTTGTGGATGGTTTCTCCCGTGTTGTAATCCTTGATTTTATAGCCCCTAGCCAAGGCGTGTTTCCATAAGATCTTGGAGAGCTGTTCTAGTAAGGATGTGGCCCCAATGCCTGCCTGCTTGATCGCGCTCACAATGCCCCAAATCCCCCCAAAAGAGGCGCATAACCCCCCCCCTACAGACTTTGCTTGGGGGGCAAAACCCTTAAGCCTAGATAGATTTAAACCAAACCCAAGGGACAAAAAATGCCCGCGCGTCCTGCGCTCAAACTCCAGTGTTTTGGATAGCGCGCAAGGTTAAATGCGTTACAATGCCACAAACACAAGGAGCCACCATGCTAGCAAGTATTACATGCCCTCATTGCCAACACACTTTCAAAATAGACGACCTCTTGTCCGCGCAGGTGCAACAAGAGATCGCCAACAAACAATTAGAATACCAAGAAGCCTTAAAACAACTCAATGCCCAAAAGCAAACTGTGCAACAACAGATTCAAGCAGGGGTAGAACAAGCACTCCACAAAGAGCGCGCCCAAATGCAAGCCCAACTGCAACAAGAACAAGCGCGCTTGCAAGCCCAAAACACCGCGCAACTACAGGCACACACAGAGGCGATAGAAAAGACTCTGCAGGCTAGGATTCAAGAGGAATACGAACTCAAATTCAAAGCCCAAGAAGTGCAAAGAGAGCGCTTAGAAAAGGCGATCCAAGAAGCCAATAGAAAGGCGCAAGCCAATATTTCTCAGCAATTACAAGGGGAGGTCCAAGAATTGGCTATTGAGGCATACCTGCGCGACAAATTCCCCATGGATCGCATCCAAGAGATCAAAAAGGGGCAAAGGGGGGCAGATTGTCTGCAAGTGGTGCGCGATAGCAGGGGACGAGATTGCGGTGTGATTTGTTATGAGAGCAAGCGCGCCAAGGATTTTAAAGAAGAATGGGTTGAAAAACTCACACAAAACAAGCGGGAAGCAGGGGCGCATATAGGGGTGCTTGTGAGCACAAACTTACCCAATTCTATGGAGCGCATGGGGCTTTATAAGGGCGTGTATGTCTGCACTTTCCAAGAATTTAAGGGTCTTTGTGGGATTTTACGCGCGATGGTTGCCCATCTGGTGTGGGCGCAGAAAAGCCAAGAAAACAAGGGAGGCAAGATTGGCGATCTCTATGACTACTTGATAGGTCCAGAGTTTGCTAAGGAGGTGGAAAACGCGATCGCTATCTTTAGGGAGATGCAGGAGGATTTAAACAAAGAAAAAGAATCCATGACAAAACTCTGGGCTAAGTTTGAAAAACAATGGGCTAAACGGGCTAAACAGATAGAGGGGCTTCATTTCATTGTCGCGCGTGCGCGCGGTTGCATTGAAGGCATTGCTGGCAACACCATCGCGCCCATCAAAGCTTTAGAATGGGGTTTAGAGCAGGAGGGGCATTAGAACACTAAAGGTTGGGTGCTGTCTTCTTGTTCTAGGTCGTCTTGCAGGGGTGCGCTTTGGGTGGAATAGTAGGTTTCGCCATTGATCTTTTGGACGATCACGCCTTGGGGGATGGGAAAGTGGCGTTTGAGCGCGGGGTTAATCTGGAGGGCATGGCGCATGAAGTCCGCAAACACGGGCGCGGCGATCACCCCCCCGGCCATGCCACGCCCAATACTGCTATTGTCGTCCCTGCCAAACCACACAATGGCTTGTAAACTAGGGCTAAAGCCACAAAACCACCCATCTACATAATTATTAGAAGTCCCTGTTTTGCCCGCTACTTCCATGCCCGGCACGCGCGCGTGTGTGCCCGTGCCCCTCTCCACGACTTCTTTTAAAATAGAGAGGGTAAGCCATGCCTGCGCCCTGCTTAAAATAGGTTTGGGGGGATTTACTTGCAAGAGTTTGGCTTGCCCCTGTGCATCGATCACATCAGAGATCAAGCTAGGTTCTAAGATGGTCCCGTAATTGGAGAATAGGGAGTATTGCATGCTCGCCTCTAGGGGGGAAATCCCAAAGCTGCCCAATGAAATAGACATGTTTTTGGGCAAATTAGAAAAGCCAAAATCCTGCAAGCCTTGGTAGATGGTGTCAAAACCAACAGTGTCCACTAGGTTGATGGTGGCTAGGTTGATGGAGTTGACTAGGGCTTTTTTCAGGGTGATGAGCCCGGAGAATTTGCGGTTGTAGTTCTTGGGTCGCCAGTTTCTAGAACCCCCTGTGCTAAAGGTGCGCGCCACATCAGGGATCAAGGACGCGCTAGAAAGCCCGTGTTCAAAGGCAATTTGGTAAATAAAGGGTTTGATAGAGCTGCCAAATTGGCGTTTAGCCTGTGTGCTACGGTTAAACGCGCTCTTGGCATAGTCTACCCCCCCCACCATCGCCAAGATATGTCCGGTGCGCGTGTCGGTTACCACGATCGCCCCATTCAAACTGCTGTCGTGATCCTCGCGCAAACGCTCTAATGCGTTCTCGTAACCGCGCACCAACGCCTCTCTGGCTAGGTTTTGGTAGTCTAGGTCAATAAAGAGTTTGATGGTGTAGCCCCCTGTCTTCAAGTCGGGCAAGAAACCCAGAGTGCGCACCACCTCGTCCACCACATAGGGGGCGACATTTTGAGTCGTGGTGGTGCGATAAACCTTAGGCACTTGGGCTAGCGCGCTTTGCATTTCTGCCTGGCTAATCCAACCTAAATTAAATAGGCGGCGGATAATGCTATTAGCCCGCGTGAGGGAAAAATCTAAATGTTTAGTGGGATCGTAAAAAGAGGGGGCGCGCGGGAGCGCCATAAGCATAGCGATTTCTTTGAGGGTAAGGGCTTTGAGGGGTTTTTTGAAATAACCCAAACTGGCAGTTTTCACCCCATAAAAACCATGCCCAAAGAAAGTTTGATTCAAGTAGCGTTCCAAAATCGCTTCCTTGCTCAATTTTTGCTCGAGTTTCAAGGCTAGCACGATCTCTTTGATCTTGCGATCCAAAGTCTTTTCGCGCGTGAGGAGCATGTTTTTGACTAATTGTTGGGTGAGAGTGCTCCCCCCTTCGCTGTATTTTTGGTGGCGTAAATTCTTTAAAAAGGCGCGCATGATCGCATCTAAGTTGATCCCATTGTGCTCGAAAAACAAGGTGTCTTCAACGGCTAATAAAGCCTCTACCATCTTGGGGGGAATCTCTTTAAAAGGCGCGTAAATGCGGAATTCATTGTCATAGAGATTGGCGATCAAGCGCCCCTTCGTGTCTAAAATCTTGGTGGCTAGCGCGGGTTTGTAGTGCACGATTTTTTGTACCTCCCCTCCTGCCTCACCCCACAAAAACAAGATGTATCCCCCCCCCACAACCCCCCCGATCAACACGGGCAAGATGAAAAGCACCCATAGGATTTTCTTAAGGATTTGCATAAGACTCCTAGAATTTTTTCTGGTTGGCATCTTGAAGAATGTCTGAGGAAATTTGATCGATGCGATGCCCTACCTCTAGGGAAGTGTTTGCGATTTTCAAATTATGTTCTGTGTCCGCTTTGAAGGCTTCTAGCGCGCCATTGATACTTTCTACATGCTGGGCTTGGGCTTTGATGGATTGAGTGGTGTCGCTGATACTTTGGGCCAGCACATTGATATTGCTCTCAATTTCGCCCAAAGACTTTTGGGTGCGTTCGGCTAACTTGCGCACTTCATCAGCCACCACCGCAAATCCCCTGCCATGTTCACCCGCGCGTGCGGCTTCAATGGCGGCATTAAGGGCGAGCAAATTGGTTTGATCGGCGATGTCCTTGATGATCTCTACGATGTTTTTGATGTCCTGACCTTGGGCGATCATCGCTTCACTTTGCACACTGACATCTTGGATCGCGCTCAGAATATTGGCAATGGATTGCGAGGTTACATTTAAGCTCTGGCTTTGTTGGCTCGCGCTCTCTTTTAAATTGTCCACACACCCTTTAAGGTGTTTGGATTCTTCGCCTAGCGCGTTGGCAAAACGCAAAGAAGTTTGCAACATCTCTTTAATCTCTGTACCCAGTGTGTCTAAAGTGCGCTCCATCTCTCCAGAAGGATTAGGGATGCCCTGAGAGAAATCTAGGGCTTGGTAGCGCGCAAAGGCTTGGTTGATATTTTGGATATGAAAACCGATGCGCTGTTGTAAAAAGGCGATCATCTCGTTGAAGAATTGCTTGAGCTGGACGAGGTCTTGGCTAGCGGGCGTGGCGGCGATCTCTTGACTGAAATTGCCTTGTTTGATCTCTTGAACCACTAAGGAAACATCGCGCATACAGGCTGAATCCATTTTGATGCGCTCTTGGATTTTGAGAATATTCTCATTGATAGAGTGTTGCATGATCCCAATTTCGTCATAATGCTTGACGGGCATGATAGCAACCTCTGTGGTGTTTTGCTGGCTGAGGAGATCAAAAAAGGCATGCAGGGTGTTTGACAGCGTGGCGATGGGCTGGGCGATGAGATAGCGCATCAAGAGCAAGGTGATCCCGGTGATGAGGACTACAATGAGAATTGAGGCGATGAAAATGATCGTGTAGATCTCATGGGTGGTCCTAGCAATATTGCTTTTGGCGATGTAGCGCGCCACCACCCATTTAAAATCTCCACTATCGCTTTTGACATTGACACACATTTTAAAGGGGGTTACCACTAAGATTCCATCTTCATCGGTGCTCACAGTGTGGTAATCTAGCGGCCCTGATTTGTTGCTACGCACAAAGTCTTGCAATGCGCGCGCGCTGGGGCTGGTATTGACATCTACCAAAAAACGCCCTTGCACTTTGGGGTCCATTTTTGGGTTGCCTGAGGTCAGCACCAAACCATTTTGTTGTAACATAAAAGTGTCTTGATTCTTTCTAAAAGACAAGCTCAGTAAGGTGCTGGCATCAAAAAACGCGCTGACTACGCCAACCATCTTATTCCCCTTGAACAGAGGCAAGGCAAACTCAAATCCAAAGTACTTTTTATCCCCGATCGTTTCAAAAAAAACAGAACTTTTATGCACGTTGTGATCCGCGTTCACGCGATCGATAACGGGGTCCTGCAAATCTTCTTGTGTGGGGGTGGCAAATGTGGTGTCCTGTCTGTAAAAAACCTCTGTGATCCGGGGCGCGCTAGCGTAGCGAATCTTGACGCGCTTGACGCTTGGCGCGTCCACAAAGAAAAATTTCCGGATGTGTTTGAGCTTTTCTTCTTGTTGGGTGGGGTTAACATTGGCTAGGACTTTAGAAAAGTCCTCAAACCCGTTGAGCATGCGCCCCACCACGCGTTGCATGCGCGCAGCGACCTCCCCTGTACCCTCTGTCAGCTGGGCGATCGCGCGATCCTTAATGGCTGTTTGGACTTTCAATCCAATCAACCACCCCAAAATCCCCACAGAAACGATCACCACTCCACACACCGCCAAGGACATTTTAACCCCAATTTTGGCACGTTTTAACATGATGACTCCCTGATAATCCCTGATAATCCCTGATAATCCCTGATAATCCCTGATAATCCCTGATAATCCCTGATAATCCCTGATAATCCCGGGTCCACCTCTTAGGACAGAACGCAACCTGTGGCATCAGAAATCTTTTTTCAAAATCTCTTCCACCTTTAAAATGGAGACGAGTTTATCCTCCCTCTTGCCGATCCCAAAAATGAGCTGGTTGTTGTCCACCAATGTTTCTGGTACAGGATCGATGTCAGATTGTTTGATTCTAATCGCCTCTGTAAGACGATCGATGTAAAAGCCCGCGATTTGATCGTTATGGCGCACCACCAAGTAGCGCATGTCCTTATTGAGTTTCTCAGGGGGCAGACCAAATTTGAGGCGCAAACTAATGAGGGGGAAGACATTGCCCCGCAGATTGAAGACTCCTAGCACATAATTGGGAGTTTCTGGCACACGGGTGTAGCCGATGGGTTTGACGATCTCTAGGATATTGAGAATAGGGATGGCGTATTCCTCGCTCCCAATGATAAACCCAATGAATTGTAAAATCTCTTCGGTGTCCTCTGCTTTGATCTCGTCCTTGTTTTTCTGCTTGTCAAAGATTTCTTTTAAAGCCGCCGCGTCTTTCATATTCTTCCTTAATTTTCTAGTTTAATGCTGCGTTTGACGACATTGGCTAGGTATTCCGGGCTATAGGGCTTGGTGATGTATTCTGTCATGCCACTCTCCACCCCGCGGATACGATCGGTTTTGGTAACCCGTGAGGTAACCGCGATCAAGGGCAAGTTTTTAAACTTATTATACTTGCGCACCTCAGAGGCAAAGGCATACCCGTCCATCTTAGGCATTTCAATGTCTACCAACACCGCATCGGGCACTTTGTCTGCGTTTTTCACCATTTCCAAGCCCTCTAAGCCATTGCTCGCCTCGATCACGGTAACACCTAAAGGCTTTAGGGATTTGCGCATCATCGCGCGATCCGTGTTGCTATCATCAATGGCTAAAATCACATAATCGCTAGGCGCGCTTTTGGCGTTCGAGTTATGCGCTTGGTCTATGAGATTGTTGACATTGACTTTCACATTTTTAGCCATCTCCATCATCGTGCCCACATCCACGATCAAGGTGATCTTGCCATCTCCGCGCACGGTGGCTCCGGCAATCCCCTTAGTGCTTTTGAGATAATAGCCCAAAGACTTGATCACCACTTCCTCTTGCCCGATCAAGTAATCCACGATCACCCCGATTTTTTGATCGGCTAGACCGATGATCACCACATACACCTCCCTAGAGGCTTCTAGGATCGCATCCACCTTAAAAATGTCTGCCAAGCGCACCAAAGAGAGCACCTCATCGCGCAAGCGCAACACGCTTTTGCCATCCACGCTATAAATCTCATCTTGGCTGATGCGCACAGTTTCTAGCACAGAAGAAAGAGGGATCGCGTAGTATTCCTCTTGCACGCCCACCAACAAGGCTTGGATGATCGCCAAAGTCAAGGGGATTTTGAGTTTTTGGGTGGTTTTAACCCCCACTTCTGATTCAAGTTCGATGATCCCATTGAGTTTTTCAATATTGGTTTTGACCACATCCATCCCTACGCCCCGCCCTGAGACATTGCTCAAAGTCTTGGCAGTAGAAAAGCCGGGTTTGAAGATAATATTCAAAGCTTCTTTATCGCTCATCCCTGCGGCTTCTCTTTCGGTGATTACGCCTTTTTCTACGGCTTTTTCTCTGAGCTTTTCGGGGTCTAACCCAGCCCCATCGTCTGTAATTTTAATGACGATGTGGTTGCCCTCATTGTAAGCACTGAGTTCCACGCGCCCGGTTTCTGGTTTGCCTAACATCTTGCGATCTTCGGGTTTTTCAATGCCATGGTCGCAGGAGTTGCGAATAATGTGGATGAGCGGATCGCCAATTTCCTCCACAATGGATTTATCTAGCTCGGTTTCCTCCCCATCAATGACAAGCTCAATACTCTTGCCTAATTCGCGGCTCAAATCGCGCACCATGCGCGGGAATTTGTTAAACACCTTGCCAATAGGTTGCATGCGCGTTTTCATCACGGCAAGCTGTAAATCCGTGGTTACGGCTGAGATGGAAGAGACCACCTGATTGAGCTCCTCTAAGAATTTTTCTCCATCATAGCGTTCCTCCACATCGCCATAAATGCGAATCAAGCGGTTCTTGCCTAGCACCAATTCCCCAATGAGATTCATCAAGTGATCCAAACGGCGCACATCCACGCGCACGGTCTGCTCTACCCCCAAAGCGACTGATTTGTCTTGATCTTTCTTTGTGCCTTTGGGGGCGGCTTGGGGGGGTGGGTTTGGCTGG